>JASHSO010000440.1 GCA_030038715.1 Streptosporangiaceae bacterium | reverse complement strand
CCGGGGTCACGTGGCGGCGGCGCCGGGGGGCGCAGCCGGCCGCCGTCGCGGACCAGCCGACCGGGCCGGCCGCCGACTCGCCTCGGCTGGGGGTCAGCAGGCGCTCGATGCTGGCCACTGCCACGGCGCTGACGGGCCTGTCGGTCGGTTCTGGCGTGCTGCCGGCCAGCTTGCGCAAGGCCCTTGCGACCGCCGAGACGAGTCCGCCACGCGGCGGCCTGCGCGACATCCAGCACATCGTGATCCTCATGCAGGAGAACCGCAGCTTCGACCACTACTTCGGGACCATGCCGGGGGTACGGGGCTTCGCCGACGCCACCGCGATGATCATGCCGAACGGCAACCCGGTGTTCTTCCAGCCCGACCCCTCCCACGCCGACGGCTACCTGCTGCCGTTCCACTACGACACCAAGACAACGAGCGCGCAGGCCACGCCGGGCACCGACCACACCTGGCCGACTCAGCATCACGCCTGGAACCACGGCCGGATGGACCAGTGGATCGCGGCCAAGGGCCCGTACACGATGGGCTACTTCACCAGGGACGACATTCCCTTCCACGCCGCGCTCGCCGAGGCGTTCACGATCTGCGACAACTATCACTGCTCGGTGCTCGGCCCCACCGACCCGAACCGCTGCTATCTGTGGACAGGCACCATCGACCCGGCGGGCACCCGCGGCGGGCCTGTGATCAGCGATGCGCCCACGTTCCGAGACCAGGTCATGTCCTGGCCGACGTACCCGGAGCGGCTCGAGGCCGCGGGCATCAGCTGGCAGGTCTACCAGGAAGAAGACAACTTCGACAACAACGCGCTCGCGTGGTTCGAGCAGTTCAGCCACGCGCCGGCGGCATCGGGCCTGTATCAGCGGGGCATGGTCGCGCGGCCAGCGGGGACGTTCGAGTCGGACGCGACTGCAGGCCGCCTGCCGCAGGTGTCCTGGCTTGTCGCGCCGACAGCGCAGAGCGAGCACCCGGACTACTTCCCGGCCGCCGGCGCTGAGTACATAGCGCAGAAGCTGGACGCGATCGCCGCCAACCCGGACGTCTGGGCGAAGACGGCCTTCATCCTCACCTACGACGAGAACGACGGCATCTTCGACCACGTGCCGCCGCCTGTGCCGCCTGCTGGCACGCCCGGTGAGTTCGTCAACGGCGAGCCGATCGGCCTCGGCTTCCGTATCCCGACGACGATCGTGTCGCCGTGGACGGCGGGCGGTTTCGTCTGCTCCGAGGTGTTCGATCACACCTCCCTGATCCGGATCCTGGAGTCGCGGTTCGGCGTGCGCGAACCCAACATCTCCGCATGGCGCCGTACCACCTGCGGCGACCTGACTTCGGCGTTCCGCTTCGGCGCCAAGCGGTCGGGCGGTCGGCCCAATACCGGCGAGCTGGGCCTCGCGGTTACCGAAAGCCGGCTGCTCAGGGCGCAGCAGCAAGTCAATGACCACCCGAAGCCGGTGCCGCCGAAGGCCAACCAGCCGCTGCCCGGCCAGTAGCCCGGGAAGGAGGCCGGCCCGGCGCTAGCCCGTTCCCCTGTCTCGGGCCAGGAGTGCCGACGCCAGCACGGTGCCGCCGTCCATCAGCCAGGACCAAACCTGCCCGTCCGCCCCGCCCGTCACCAGCTCTGGCGTGCAGCCCGGCAGGATCGCGCGGCGATACTCGACCTCGGCGCGCGCAGGCAGCCAGCCGGCCTCGGCGAGCACGTCTTCCACGGCCGCCCAGTGCACCGCGTTGTTGACGTGCCCGCCGACGTCGAAGTCCGCCGCGCGCAGCGGCCAAGCCCGCCCGGCCACGGCCGCACCGGGCCTCGGATGCGACAGCCGCGCCGAAACTATGCGGCCCTGGGCCGCTGCACCGTAGACGCGCTGGAATGCATCGCCCGGCGCGACCGGCCCGCCGTCGGACGGCCGCACGGCCGCCCAGACCGCGACCGCCTGCAACAGCTCGCCAGCCTGGCCGATCACCGTGGTGGTGCGCTCCGCCCAGCGCGGACCGGTACCGGAGCAGAACGTGCGCAGCGACAAGCGCTCGCCTGCCACCGGAAACGACCGGACCGTCACCGCGCAGCGGCGTAGCAGCCAGCCAACGTCGCTGAGCTGGCCGGCGTCGACCACGTCATCCTCGGCGGCCGTCTGCAAGTAGCGGGCCAGCGCGTCCAGCCGCAGCCGCCCGGACGGGGCCACGTCGGTGCTGCGGACGATTCGTCGCGCGGCGAACACGCGGCCGCTGGCGGGCTCGGCCACGAACGCGGGCGACGGGCTCATCACCGCATTCTCCCCGAGGGCGGGTGACGGGCGCACGCGGTCGGGCAGGAACAGGTAGTATGGGTTGCCGTAGTAGTGGATATGGTCAGCCAGCTTGGACTCGACGTGAAGACGACCATCGAACTGCCGGATGAGCTGCTGCTCGAAGTACAGCAACTGGCGCGGCAACAGCAGCGGACGATGAAGGCCCTGGTGGAAGAGGGGCTGCGCAACGTCATCGCCAGGTACCGGCAAGAAGAGGCATTCAGGCTCACCGACGCGAGCGTGGGCGGCCTCGGACTGCGTCCTGAATTGCGCGCCGCAAACTGGGACGAGCTGCGTGCGGCGGCCTACGGGGGCCGCCTGTGATCGCCGTCGACACCAACGTGCTTGTCTACGCGCACAGGAGGGACTCCCCCTTCCACGACTCGGCAGGTCTGCGCGTGCGGCAGCTCGCCGAGGGCCGCAGCACCTGGGCAATTCCGTGGCCTTGCCTCCACGAGTTCTTCTCGATCACAACGCATCCGGGTATCTACGACCCGCCGAGCACGACCGCCCAAGCGTGTGCGCAGATCGCGGCCTGGCTCGAGTCACCCTCGCTGGTGCTGATCAGCGAAGGCGGAGCGCACTGGGGCACGCTCTGCTCGCTGCTGACCGAAGGCATGGTCACCGGGCCGCTCGTTCACGACGCGAGAATCGCGGCACTCTGCCTGGCGCACGG
Organism: Streptosporangiaceae bacterium; assembly: GCA_030038715.1. Classification (GTDB taxonomy): domain Bacteria; phylum Actinomycetota; class Actinomycetes; order Streptosporangiales; family Streptosporangiaceae; genus JAJYUU01. The sequence continues at coordinate 1,031 of JASHSO010000440.1, read as the reverse complement.
CGTTACCGAGCTGTGGACGCTCAACAGGGATTTCAGCAGGTTCCCCGCCCTGACTGTCCGCAACCCGCTGCAGAATGCGCCGCAATCCCCGACGGAAGGGAGCCCACGCTGATGGCCGGTGGCCTCTCTGACGAGATCAGGCAGTTCTGGGATGAGGACGCGGCCGGTTACGACAACTCCCCGTCTCATCACCCACGGCGGCCGAACGAGCAGGCCGCGTGGGGTGCCGCGCTGCGCCGACTGCTGCCCGATCCGCGCGCGCACGTGCTGGATGTCGGTGCCGGGACAGGCTTCCTCTCCTTGCTGCTAGCGGGCCAGGGCTACCGGATTACCGCAGTCGACCTGTCGCCGGCAATGCTCACGGTGCTGCGCGGCAAGGCAGCGCGCCTCGGCTTGGACGTGCTGACTGTCGAGGCCGACGCGGTCAGCCCGCCGGCCGGTCCCTTCGATGCAGTCATCGAACGCCACCTGCTCTGGACGCTGCCGGATCCGCCTGCCGCGCTGGCAGCCTGGCGCCGGGTCGCGCCGGCGGGCCGCCTCGTCCTCGTCGAGGGCAGCTGGGGCACGGCCGCGGGAATCGCCGGACTGCAGGCCAGCGCCCGGGCGCTGGTCCAGCGCGTTCGCGGCGCCGAGGCCGGGCACCACGGCCACTACGCCGAGGACGTGGCCAGAGCCCTGCCGCACGGCAACGGCATCAGCCCGGCCGAGGTGGTGCGGCTGGTCGAGGCCAGCCCGTGGGGCCGGGCCCGCCTCGAGCGGCTGCGCGACGTCGAGTGGGCCGCGCTCGACGGCCGCAGCCTGCTCGACCAGCTCCTGGGAACCAGCCCGCGGTGGGCGGTGACCGCAGGATCCTGACTGGCGTTCGCGGGCCGACGCGCCGTCAGACCCATGGGCCCGTGGTTCGTCCGGGCACCGGATAAGCCGTAGAATCAGTGGTGGCGATGGGGCCCGTCGACCGAAACCGCCCTAGCTGGCTGATGGCTCCTGGACAACGCCCAAGCGGCGGGAACAGGAGCAAGCACTGACGTCTA
>JASHSO010000041.1 GCA_030038715.1 Streptosporangiaceae bacterium | reverse complement strand
GCGGCAACGCGGAAACGCTGCGTGGATCATGCGCTCATCTCGAGCACGGTCTGTCGGTCCGCACACTGACGGCTTCGGCCCGGCCTGCAGTCGTTCAGTCCCCCGTCCCACCTGGGCGGTCACCAGTACTAGCCCGCCGGCCTTGCCCCGGGCTTAGCCGTTAGCCACCAAGCACGCAGCCGCAAACCACCAAGGAGGTACCAGCATGTCGTCGCTGACTGTCCGCAAGCTCACCAGCCGTATCGGCGCGGTCGTCGAGGGCGTTGAGCTCACCGCCGAGCCGAGTGACGAGGTGATTGCCGCCCTGCGTGCCGCGCTCAACGAGCACAAGGCGATCGCCTTCGACAGGGTGGAGCTCGATGACGCTGGCCAGGAGCGGGTGGCGTCCTGGTTCGGCGAGCTGACGGCAGCGCACCCCACTGTGCCGGCGGTTCCCGGCACCACGAGCGTGCTCGCGGTCGACAGCGAGACCTCCAAGGCCAACGAGTGGCATTCGGATGTGACGTTCGTTGTCAATCCGCCGCACGTGTCGACGCTGCGCAGCATCGTCACCACCCCGTACGGAGGCGAGACGCTGATCGCCAACGCGGCTGCCGCCTACCGCGACATGCCTCAGCCGCTGCAGGACTTGGCGGACTCCTTGTGGGCGGTGCACACGAATGCCTACGACTACGCTCGTCCGCCAGCACCGACCGACGCGCGGCGCCAGCACGATGCCGTCTTCGTCTCCACGGTCTACGAAGCCGAGCACCCAGTGGTCCGCGTGCACCCGCTCACCGGGGAACGCGGCCTGTTCGTCGGCGGATTCGCCCAGCGACTCGTCGGACTGTCGACCAGCGAGTCCTCTGAACTCCTCCGGATCTTCCAGTCGTATGTCACCCGGCCGGAGAACGTGCTGCGGTGGTCGTGGTCGCCAGACCAGCTGCTGATCTTCGATAACCGGATCACACAGCATTATGCGGTCGACAACTACGACGGCTTCCCGCGGCGCCTGAACCGAGTGACCGTGGCCGGCGACGTGCCGACATCGGTCGACGGGCGCCGGAGCCGCCAGCTGACCGGCGATGTCTCGCATTACTCGCCGATCCTGGAGACCGCGGCATGATGCAAGTCAACCCCGGCCCGATAGCTGCTGCGGGAATCGCAACCGCTAGCTCTCGGGCGGCCGACGCGCCGATGACCGGCACCCCGCCACCCATGCTGTCACCGACCACCTATGGGCTGGCGCCAGCGCAAGGCCGCGAGGTGTTCTTGGCTTCCGACGCGCGGCGGGTCAGTGCTGTGTCCAGGTGGCGAAAGCGGCTGAGCTGGCCGCTGGGGATTTACACCACCCCGGTCGCGATCCTCATCACCTGGCAGGTTCTCGCCGAGGCCGGCCTGCTCAGCCCCACCGCAGCGCCGGCGCCAACGGTGATCGCGCGCACCGGGTGGCAGCTATGGCAGCAGGGGGTGCTGGGCCCGGACCTGGAGATCTCGCTGGTGCACCGGGCCGCCCTCGGCCTACTGCTGGGCCTCGGCGCAGGCATCGTCACAGGCGTCATCGGCGGCCTGCTGCGCAGCGGCGAGAACCTTTTCAACGGGATCGTGCAGATCCTCAACACGATTCCCATCCTGGCCATCTTGCCGGTGATGATCGTGTGGTTCGGGATCGACGAGCTGCCGAAGGTGCTGATCATAGCGTTCGGCGCATTCGTGCCGATGTACCTGAACCTGTTCGCGGCAATCCGCAGTGTCGATCAGCGCCTGGTCGAGATGGCGCGCACCACGGGCGCGGGCAGGTGGCGCCTGGTGACCAGGGTGATGTTCCCCGGAGCGCTGCCAGGCTTCCTGGTCGGCCTGCGGTTCTCCCTCGCCTTCAGCATTCTTGGGCTGGTCGCGGCTGAGACGCTCAACGCCAACTCCGGGATCGGGTTCCTCATCACGAACGGGCAGACGTACATGCAGCCCGACCAGGTGTGGCTCGGGCTGGTGATCTACGCGATCCTCGGGCTGCTCGCTGACCAGTTCGTGCGCCTTCTTCAGCGGGTACTGCTGCGGTGGCGGCCCGGTTACGAGGCGGCATGAGCGCGGCCACAGTGGCGTCGGCCCGACAGCGGGCGGGCGCGGTGATCGACCACGTTGTGCGTCGATTCGGTCCCCGCGTCGTGCTCGATCATCTCTCCCTGACCATCGCCGAAGAGGAACTCGTGGTGCTGCTCGGCCCCTCGGGGTGCGGCAAGACCACCCTGTTGCGGCTGCTGACCGGGCTGGACCGGCCGGACGGCGGCACGGTGGAAGTTCCTGTCCGCCGGGCCATCGTGTTCCAGGGCGACCGGCTGCTGCCATGGCAGCGTGCCCTGCCCAACGTGGCCCTGGGTCTGAGTGGCCCGGATGCCAGGCAGCGTGCCTCCGCCGCGCTTGCTGAGGTCGGGCTCGCCGGCCGCGAGCGGGCGTGGCCCAAGGAACTATCAGGCGGCGAGGCGCAGCGGGTCGCCCTGGCGCGGGCCCTGGTCTCCGAGCCTGAACTGGTTCTCCTTGACGAGCCGTTCGCAGCGCTCGACGCGATCACCCGCCTTCGCATGCACAATCTGGTGCGCGCGCTCCGGCGTCAGCACCATGCGGCGATGCTGCTGGTCACACATGACGTCGACGAGGCGATCACGCTGGCTGATCGCATCGTCGTGATGAGCCAGGGGCGCATCGCAGCGTCACACCCAGTGCCTCTGTCGGCCGCTGAACGCGAGGCGGGCGCGGCCCGGGAAGATCTCCGCGCCGCCCTGCTGGCCGATCTCGGACTCGCCAACCAGCTCTGACCGACGTCCACTCGCTTCGGTACCGCACTACAGAAAGCGCAGGAACACCGATGTCACTCAGCCCGCTTCGGCTGATCGCCGCCATCGCTATGCTCGCCGCTGCGAGCACCCTCGCAGCGTGCGCTTCGACGTCTGCCGCCACGACCTCAAGCGCGAGGCCGCTAAGCAGGTTTGACCCGGGCGCCGCCAGCCACAAGGCGTGGAGCAAGTACACCTTCGTGATCGGCGACAACGGTGGCGATGGCAGCCAGGTTCTGTCCCAGATCACCGGGGTGTTCGCCGACGCACCGTACAAGGTGACGTTCGCCCGATTCACCTACGGCCCGCCCCTGGTTCAGGCGTCGGCGTCTGGCGATATCGACCTAGGTTCCGTCGGTGACGTGCCGCCCATCACCGGCGCAGCCACTGAGTACGGCTTCAGCGTGGTGGCAGTTGCCCACTACATCAACACTAAGGTCCCCGAGGAAGACATCATCGTGCCAAAGGGGTCTAAGATCTCGACCCTTGCGGAGCTCAAGGGCAAGACGATCGCGGTACCGGAAGGCAGCTCAGCCAACGGGCTCGTCCTGCTCGCGCTGAAGAGCGCCGGGCTCACGATGAGCGACGTGCACATAGACTTCCTCAGCCCGGCAGCGGGCGCGACAGCTTTCGCGAGCGGCAAGGTAGACGCCTGGGCGATTTGGAACCCGCAGGTATCGCTCGCGATCCAGCAGGGCGCCCGGATCCTGGCCAAGGGTCTTCCGCCCATCGATCAGCTCGCGAACTACTATGTCGCGCCGGACCGGGACCTGACCGGGCCGAGACGAGCGGCGTTCACAGATCTGCTCGAGCGGCTGGCCGCCGAGTTCGCCTGGGCCGACAAGCACCCAGCGGCCTATGCCCAGGCACTATCCGAGGAGGACACGATCTCGCTGGCAGACGCCGAGGCCATCGTGCCGTCCGATGAGTTCTTCGTCGCGCCGGTGAAGCCGTCCGACATCCAGGCCGAGCAGGCGCTCAGTAACGCGTTCTTCCAAGCGGGTCAGATCAAGAAGCAGGTGAACATCTCGCAGATCGTACGGAACGTGCTTCCGGCGAACTACAACAGCCTGCGTGTGCCTGGCCTGTGATTCGTTGACGTCATGCCAGCCAAGATGGATCGGAGCGAACACCGGTGACTGACAATCGACGGCAGCTGCATCTCAACGCCTTCCTGATGGAGGCGGGCCATCATGAAGCCTCATGGCGGCTGCCAGAAAGTAACCCGCGGGCCGACTTCGACCTGGATCACTGGATCGGCCTCGCCCGGCTCGCCGAGAGCGCGAAGTTCGACTCGCTGTTCCTGGCGGACGGGCCCGCCATCACGGGAACGGGCGAGTTCCGTTCCCCTGGGCAGCTCGAGCCACTTACCCTGCTGACAGCGCTGTCGCAGGCGACCCGCCACATCGGGCTCATCGCGACCGTCTCGACTACGTACAACGACCCCTACAACCTGGCCCGGCGGCTGGCCTCAGTCGATCACGTCAGCGG
>JASHSO010000439.1 GCA_030038715.1 Streptosporangiaceae bacterium | reverse complement strand
ACCGGCGCGGTCGTGCCGCCCATCTACCAGGCCTCGACCTACAAGCAGGATGGGGTCGGCGGCCTGCGCGGCAAGGAGCTCGGCGAGGCTTCCCGGTGGATCGAGGGGTACGAGTACTCCCGTACCGACAATCCGACGCGGGGCGCGCTGGAGGAGTGCCTGGCGGCGCTGGAGGGAGGGAATCGCGGGCTGGCGTTCGCATCGGGGATGGCAGCTGCCGACTGCCTGATCCGGGTGGTCTGCCGGCCCGGCGACCACGCGCTGATCCCGAGCGACGCCTACGGCGGCACGTTCCGCCTGTTCGACAAGGTGCTGGCGGGCTGGAATGTCAGCTACGAGCCGGTGCCGATGGCCGATGTCGCGGCGGTCCGCGCGGCGCTATCCCGGCGCCAGGCCAGGCTGATCTGGGTCGAGACGCCGACCAACCCGCTGCTATCCATTGCCGACATTGCCGCCCTGGCGCAGCTCGCCACGCAGGCCGGCGCGCTGCTGGTGGTGGACAATACCTTCGCCTCGCCCTACCTGCAGCAGCCGCTCGCCCTCGGCGCAGACGCGGTCGTCCACTCGACCACCAAGTACATTGGCGGCCATTCGGACGTGGTGGGCGGAGCTGTCGTCCTGTCCGACGCCGAGCTCGGCGAGCAGCTTTATTTCTTGCGGAACGCGGCCGGCACAGCCCCCGGTCCCTTCGACTCGTGGCTCACGCTCCGGGGGGCCAAGACCCTGGCCGTGCGGATGGATCGGCACTGCCAGAACGCCGAGCGGGTGGCCGAGATGCTGGCCGGCCATGCCGCCGTGAGCCATGTCTACTACCCCGGGCTAGCCGCTCACCCCGGGCACGAGGTCGCGGCCAAGCAGATGCGCGGTTTCGGCGGAATGGTTTCCTTCCGCGCCCGTGGCGGAGCGGAGGAGGCAGTGGCGATCTGCGGACGGACCCGGTTGTTCACACTGGGCGAGTCGCTGGGCGGGGTCGAGTCACTGGTCGAGCATCCCGCCCGGATGACGCACGCCTCGGTCGCCGGTTCGCCGCTTGCGGTGCCTGGTGACCTCGTCCGGCTGTCCGTCGGCATCGAGTCGGTTGATGACCTGATAGAAGACCTGCGCTCAGCCCTGGCTGGCTGAGCGCAGGTCTCGTCCGTCCGCAGCAGCTTGTCGATCAAGCGCGTACTTGCCCGGCGGCGGCCGCGAGCACGCCGAGCTACATCGGTGCGAGTCTTACTTGGCCGCGGACGGCTTCTTGCTTGTCCACCAGGCGCCGACGAACAGCGCAACGCCGACGACGACGCAAACGGCGCCGCGGAGGTCGTGCGTACTGCTGGATCCCTTGAGGTGGCTGCCTGCCGTCATGAAGCTGGGCAGTCCCTTGACCGTGAAGTACAAGATCCCGATCACTACCGCAATCAGGCCAAGGACCCCCAGCACGATCGCTAGCGTGCGCCTGCTACTGCCGACGCCGCCACTGGATACGGACACAGAACTCACTTCATTCCTCCTTGGGAGCCGGCCGTCTATCTCCTGTCGAGGGTCGTGGAGGATGCGGACCGGCGAATGACTTACCAGCGGCAGGGTACTCCCCGGCTACCCCTTCGAGATGTCGGAAAGGAAGTAAATGCCTAAAATCTTTGCTCCTGAAGCCCCAGCTAGCCGAGCTACGGCTGCCAGATCATCAAGGCCAGGATAGCGAGCCAGATAAGGTTCACGATCCCGCCCATGCCCGCGATGCGGCCACGCTCCACAGATGCCACGTGGACCGCGATCGCGACCGGTCCGCCGGGGACGTCCGCCGCATCCGGTGCCCCGCTACTGGCGCCTTGCCCGGACTCGCGGGCGTAGCCAGCGGCCGTATCATCCGGCCCGCCGCTCGCCTCTGGCTGACCCCCGCTGAGCGCCCTCGCGGCGGCCTCCAGCGCCCTGATGGCCTTGCGCTGGTCGCGCATGATCAGCACCAGCAGCACCAGCGCGACCAGGAACAGGGTGAGCGCGGCCGTCAGCCACGGGTGCGAGAAGTCGTTGTCGAGGTCGCCGAGGACGACGCCGAATATCAGCACGGCAAGCGAGCCGATGACGAAGATCGTGGTGATCCTGGTCAGGTAGCGCAGGATCGGCAGATCCCGCTTGCGGATGTAGCGGGGCGTGGACGAGATAGCCAGCGTCACCGGCCCGATAGTGAAGATCGCGAACCCGATGTGCAGCCACAACAGCAGCCGGTCGGTGAAGGACACGGAACTGATCCTAGGGCTGCCGCCGCCGCTGCCGGCGTCCTACCTGACGCGCTCGCGGCGAGTCCTGATGAAGTCCTTGACGACGTACTCGCCCAGGGTGTCGGGAAGGGCCCGGAGCACGCGACCCCCGTTCCGCCTTGCCACCTCGTCGACGAATGCGGTGAGCCGCTCGTCATCAGCCAGCATGAAGACGTTCAGCGTGGCCTTCCGCCGTGTCATCTTGTCAACCTCAGCCAGGGTTAGTTCGAGCGTTTCCGGCGATGGCGGCCAGTCGAACCAGAACCTGCCGTCCCGGCGCAGGTGCGCAGTGGGCTCGCCGTCGGTGATGATCATGACGACCGGATTGTGCTCCGGCCGCCTGTCTAGGAACCGGCCGGCCAGCACCAGCGCGTGGTGCAAGTTCGTGCCCTGCACCATGTCCCAGCTCAGCCCCGCCAGTTCGGTTTCCCGGAGCACCCGCGCGTAGTTTGAGAAGCCGATCACCTGGATGGCGTCCTGCGGATACCGGGTGCGAACCAGCGCATGCAGCGCGAGCGCCGTCTGCTTCGCCGCGCCCCAGGTGCCGCGCAGCGCCATCGAGTAGGACAGGTCGACGAGCAGGCAGATGGCCGCCGTGGCCCGCCTGTCGGTCTGTTTGACCTCGAAGTCCCGGACGGACAGCCGCACCCGGGGCCGCCGCGGACGCAGGCCTGGAGTGCTGTCTGGCGCCGGCCGCTGCGCGGCTTGGCGCGGCGCCGCCTGCCGGAGCAGAGCGTTACGGACCGTGGCGGCCGCGTCGATCGCCTGCTCGTCACCGAATTGCCAAGGCCGGGTGCTGCCGGTGTACTCACCCGCCTGTCCCGCATCGCGCTGGTCGTGGTCGCCGATGCCGCCCTCGGGGAGATCGGCGAACACCTTGCGGAGAGCCGTCTGGCCGAGACGACGGACAGCCTTGGGGGTGAGTTCTAGCTTGCCGTCGTTGCGCTGCAAGTACCCCTGGCGCTCAAGCTCACGCTCGATCTGACGCAGTGCGTCCATGTCGTCGACGGCCTGACGGCCGAGTGCGCGGCGTACCGCCTCCTCATCGACGTCGTCAAGCCGCGCGCCGGGGTAGTCCTGCCGTAGCGCGTCCTCCAGGTCGGCGAGGTCGGCAAGCTCGGCAACCGCGGTCGTCGCATCGCTCAGCCCTAGCGGCTCGCTGCCGCTCATTCCCGGCCGTGGCCAGCCGGAGTCCAGGTCCGGGCGCCGTGCCCGCAGCGCGTCAGCTAGCTTGCTCATCTCCGCCGCGAGGCCGGCGTCCTCGAGCGCCTGCGCCATCAACCCGGACAGCTCATCGCGCTGGTCATCGGTCAGCGAGTCCAGCAGACGCCGCGCCGCCGACAGCCTCCGGACCAGCTGGTCCACCAGCTCCTCGAGGTTGGCCGGGTTGTCGGGGAACATGTCTGCATAGGAGGCCATGAAGTTGTCGAAGTCGCGCTGCGTGTGCTGTCCCCTGGCATCCGCCGCCAGCATGGCGTTCAGCGCTGCCATCATGTCCTTGACGCGCTGCATGGCCTGCGGGTCGGCGTCGGCCAGCGATTGCCGTATGCCGCGGAACTGGCTGTCCAGCACCTCGCGCCGCAGCAGCGCCTTCAGTTCCTCGAACGTCTCGCGGGCCGCAGCCGACTGCCAGTCATAGTCAGCGAGCTGCCTGATCGCCTGCGCCGTGTCAGACGGCAGCGCGTCAAGCTCCGCCTCGCGCAGCCTGGCGTCATCGCGCGGATTGGGGAACAGCTCGGCGCGCTCCTGCCCGATGGCAGTATCGAGCAGCATGCGCACTTGATCGAGGATGCCGTCGAGGCGGCCGCGGCCGCGTATCTCGCGCTGCCGCTCCCGCACTCGGCGTAGCAGGTCATCGAGCCCGCGATGGCCGGACAGGCCGCGGCGCAGCAGTTCCCGCAGCGCGCTGGCGGCATCGGTGCCTTCGAGCACGGACTCGCCCAGCGCGTCGACGGCCCCTCGCACGTCATACGGTGCCTGCAGCGGATCGGGTCCGCCGGCATAGGAGCCGTAACGGTACCGGCTCAGGTTCGCTCGCCTCCTTGCCAGGCCATCGTCAGGTCCGGTAGATGGCGCCGCCGTCGACGGCATCCTTGGACAGCCGGCGCATCAGGTACAAGCCCTCGAGGGCGAATTCCAGTGCCGCGGCCGCCTGCCCGGGCGACTCCGTTCCCGCCATCTGCAGTCGCTCCATGATCTTTGCCAAGCCGGAAACCTCGCCGATCCGCCGCAACAGCTCGGTGGCCGGCATCAGGTCGGCGGTCTCGACCAGGCCGCCGTCTTCGAACCGCGCGAGCACGCCGGTCAGGTCGGTGCTGCCGAGCGCGGCGCGGAAGGTGTCGGCGGTTGCCCGGCGCAGCAGGTGCTCCAGCACCTCCTGTTCCCTGCCCTCCTCGCTGACCTCGAATTCCACCTTGCCGCGCAGCGTGCTGAGCACGGCGGCCAGATCGCAAACCCGGGCGACCGGCTCGTCCTCGCCGGAGATGGCGCCGCGTCGCACCGCGGACGCGGCCACGGCCTCGGCGGCGGCTATCGCGAACCGTGCCGACACACCGGACCGCGAGTCGACCGCGGGCGACGCCCGCACTAGCCGGGTGAATCTCGCCATCACCTGCATTAGGTGCACCGGCAGCGTCGCCCCCGGGTCTCCACCGGGCCAAGCCAGCCGTGACTCCTGATCAATCAGGGCTAGCTCAGCTTCCAACGAAAGCGGGTAATGCGTGCGGATCTCCGCCCCGAACCGGTCCTTCAGCGGTGTAATGATCCGACCCCGGTTGGTGTAATCCTCCGGGTTGGCGCTGGCCACCAGCACGAGGTCGAGCGGCAGTCGCAGCGCGTAACCGCGGACGCCGATGTCGCGCTCCTCGAGTACGTTGAGCAACGAGACCTGGATCCGCTCGGCTAGATCCGGCAGCTCGTTCAGGCAGAAGATGCCGCGGTTGGTCCGCGGCAGCAAGCCGAAGTGGATGGTCTCCGGGTCGCCGAGGGTGCGGCCCTCGGCCACCTTCACTGGGTCGATGTCGCCGATCAGGTCACCGACGCTGGTGTCCGGAGTCGCCAGTTTCTCACCGTATCGGTCACCACGCGGCCGCCAGCTAATCGGCAGCTCGTCGCCCTGCTCGGTGGCCAGGCGCTGGCACCGCGCGCAGACCGGAACGTAAGGGTGATCATTGATCTCGCAGCCCGTCACCGCTGGCGTCCACTCGTCCAGCAGTCCCGTCAGGGTCCGGATCAGCCGCGTCTTGCCCTGGCCGCGCTCGCCGAGCAGGATGACGTCGTGCCCGGCGATGATGGCGCGTTCCAGGTGGGGCAGCACTGTCTCGCCGAACCCGATGATGCCGGGGAAGGCATCGTCGCCCGCGCGCATCTTGTCCAGCAGGTTCTGCCTCAGCTCCTGCTTGACAGTGCGAAGCTGGTGCCCGCTGGCACGCAGTTCGCCGATCGTACGGGATTGCGGCGCTGGCGACGTGGGTGGCTGTCCTGAAGCTGGCTGGTACCGAGTCGTAGGCTGCACCATTCGACACTATGTCGGCGCGGGCATCCTCCGCATCTTGGGAGGCTTGATGGCGGATCCGAGCCCGGCCCTGGTGCTGGATGTCGGCGGCACCAAGATGGCCGCGGGCCTGGTCGAGCCGGTCGGCCGCGTGCTGACCTGGTCTCAGGTGCCCACTCCCAAGGGCCTAGACGCCGAGCAGCTGTGGCGAACGCTCGACTCACTCATCACCAAGGTCCTCGACGGAGCCGACATTCGCCCGGCCGACCTCGCCGGCTGCGGCTGCGGCTGCGGCGGTCCGATGGCGTGGCCCGCAGGAGTGGTGTCTCCGCTGAACATTCCCGGCTGGCGGGAGTTCCCGCTGCGCAGCCGCCTGGCCGACCGGCTCGGTGGAGTCCCGGTGCGGGTGCACAACGATGCGATCTGCGTAGTGATCG
>JASHSO010000438.1 GCA_030038715.1 Streptosporangiaceae bacterium | reverse complement strand
CACCTCGCGAGGCTGGCCTGGTATGACGCCGCGGCCCGGCTGGCCGCCGGGTGTCCGTTCAAGCGCGAGGCCGCCATCGCCAAGCTGACCTCGTCCAACGCGGCCATGGACAACGCTCGCGATGCGACGCAGATCTTCGGCGGCTACGGGTTCATGAACGAGTTCCCGGTGGCCAGGTTCTACCGCGACGCCAAGGTGCTCGAGATCGGCGAGGGCACGTCCGAGGTACAGCGCATGGTCATCGCCCGTCAGCTCGGGCTGGACAGCGGGGCTGATCGCAGCTCGGCGTGACGCACTCAGCCGTGGGCGATCATCGCCGGCACGCTGCCTGTCCATGCGGATGACGGCACCGAGATCATGTCGGCGTCGGCCATGATGCCCTCCACCCGCTGCAGCGCGGCGGTGCTGGTCGAGGTCGGGTAGGTGCCGATGGTGGCCAGGTCGGCGTCCAGCTTGGTCATCCCGGCAACGGCGGGCAGGATCTTCTGGATCGGCCCGAAGAGTGCCGCGTCAGATTGTGCCCGGGCAATCGCCGACCGGAAGTCAGCCACCGCCGTCGGGTTCGCCCTGGCCCAGGAATTCGTCGCGACGTAGCCGGACAGCGGCATGTTCGCGGTGGGTCCGCTGCAGGCGTCCATAAGCTCGACCGCCCCAACCTGGCTCTCGGCCTCGTAGATGTAGGGCTCGCCGACCAGAATGGCCTTGAGCTTGCCATTCTCCAGATCGGTGACTTCCTGCTGCTGCGACATCGGTTCCCACTGCACCGAGGAGTCGCCGTTCCCCATGTAGGTGTAGAGGACCTGGCTGGCCGCCGCGGCCTCCAGGCTGATGGGGTGGCCCGAGTTCTGCAATCCACTCAGGATGTCGTCGTCGGGCAGGCCAACCTTCTGGTTCGCCAGCCGCGTCGGCTGCGTGATCGAGGATCCCGGCAGCGTGAGTACCTCGAGCGTCCCCGTGGTCGCGTCGTAACCGTCAGCCAGGATCGCGTATCCGGCCGACTGGTCCTGGTGGTAGAAGATGTCGCCGTAGTCGCTGGCAGCGATGTCCGCCTGCTTGGCCCGTAGGGCTGCATACAGCGCGCTCTCGGTGGAGTAGCTCTTGATGACCACGTTCGGCAGGCCTGCGGAGGCGAACAGGCCTTCGCGCTTGGCCAGGTACAACGGCGCGTCGTTGACGCCAGGTATAGCCGCAATCGTGATGGTGGCCGAATCTGTCCCCATCGCGCCGCTGGGGCTTGAGCACCCCGCCGCGGCCAGCACGCTGAGCCCGCCCGCCACGGCGACAAGGCACCGTGCCCGCATTGCCAGCCCTTTCCGGTTTTGCTGTGGTATTCCGGGCGCGTCAAGCCTCATAACTCTCCTTGCCGCGTGGGCTGATCGCTCACCGCCCGGTATTCGGCAGAGGAACCGGACAGTTTTCTGAACACGGACGATGGGGCAGAGAGTACCCTATTGCTGCCAGGTGGCTAGGCAAACGTCACGTTACATCGGTTTTTCCGGTTCGTGCATGATTGGCGCACCTAGCGCGCTTACCGGCTAGAGTTGCGGCCTGGCTAGGTAACTGCACCCGATGCAGAGTCGTTATCTGGGAGGCTAGCCGTGGCGGTAGGGTCGCAGACCGCATCGGCTCGCCCCCGAGTAGCGGCCACCAGGTGAGGGGTTCAGAGGCTGTGCCTTCCCGAGACAACAAGGTTCGTGCCACCGCGAGGGCTGCGGTAGGCCGGGCAGCGGGCCGCACGCCGGGTGCGGCTGACGCGCCCGCACCTGCGGCGGAACCCCCTAAGACGTCCTCCCCCCGGGCCATGAAGAACTGGCGGGTCCGGTCCAGGCTGCTGTTGCTGATCACCATTCCGACGCTGGCCGCCCTTGCCCTGGGCGGAAGCAGCATCGTCACTTCGGTGCAGAACGCACTGGCCTATCAGCGGGTCGAGCAGCTGGCGAACCTCAGTTCCACGGTCACCCTGCTGGCCGCGCACCTGGAGTCCGAGCGGGACGCGACGCTGCTGTACTTGGGTCAGGGGATCGCCGGCCGCACCGGGACGATGAGCTCCAGCAGCGCGGAGCGCGCCGCCGCCGAGCCGGACCTGTTCGTCGTCCAGCAGTCGCAGGATCAGACCAACCCGTGGGTGCGTGACCTCCGGCGGCAGATCACCACCATCGGCGCGGGCTATCCGGCCCAGGTCGAGGACGACGCGCACGAGATCACCGCGCTGCTGAACTTCGTCCAGCCGCTGCGTGCGGCGGCGACCACCACGGCTCTGCCGGCGATCGACGTGCAGCAGAAGTACACCTCGATGATCGACGAGCTACTCGGCATCGACAACAACATCGCCCTCTCCAGTGGTGACCCGGCGCTGACTAGCGATGTCCGCGCGCTGAACCTGATCTCGCTAATCGCCGAGGAGGCATCCGAGCAGCGCGGCCTGCTCGACTACGCCTTCGCCCAGGACGGGATCTTCAACGCGCAGGTGCTCGACGGGGTGACGACAGCGCTCGCCGACATGAACGCCAATGTCGCTGAGTACGACCGCGTTGCGACTTCGCAGCAGGTCACGCTCTACAACGACGTGTTTGCCAAGAACAGCGGCCTGGTCGACTTCGCCAGCGAGTATGAGCAGCAGGCCATCCAGTACGGCGAGAGCGGCACTCCGCTGCACTACTCCGCCACGACCGCCGACAACTGGAACGGCGCCATGACGACGGGCACGATCGGTGCCATCGAGACCGTCCAGCAGGACTTGGTGGCCGACACGATTGCCCGGGCATCGGCGCTGCGTAACGGTGCCATCCTGGACGCGGCGGTGACTGGCGCGATCGTGCTGATCGTGCTGCTGGTGGCGCTGCTGCTGACGACGGCGATCGGCCGGTCGATGGTGCGGCCGCTGCGCAGGCTCCGCTCCGGCGCCCTCGAGGTCGCTGGCATCCGGCTCCCGGAGATGGTGCGCCGCATGAGCGACTCCGATGCCGGGCCGATACCGCTGGAGGTCGAGCCGATCGACGTAGACTCCACGGACGAGATCGGTGAGGTGGCGCGAGCCTTCGACCAGGTGCACAGGGAGGCCGTGCGGCTGGCGGCGAACGAGGCGGCGTTGCGCGGCAACGTCAACGCCATGTTCGTGAACCTCTCCCGGCGCAGCCAGTCGCTGGTCGAGCGGCAGATCCGGCTGATCGACGACCTGGAGCAAGGCGAGCA
>JASHSO010000040.1 GCA_030038715.1 Streptosporangiaceae bacterium | reverse complement strand
GGCCAGCGTGGCCAGCTCGATGGCCAGGCTGTCCGCATAGACGTCGAGGCGGGCATAGTCATCCTCGGCCAGCTCGACGACGAAGTCGTTGGGTACCAGGGTCCGGCCCTGGGCGACGATTGCCGCGCGGTCATCCATCTCCCGCTGGATCGCGCTGGCAACCTCGACCGGCTGCAGCTCGGACTTGAACGCACGCGCGAAGGCACCTTCGACCATTCCCTCTAGCCGACTTTCAAAGCGCTGCAGGACGCCCACCGTGGTGCCTCCTCTCCCCTGCCCGTATCCGATCGTATCGGCGATGTGGGATAGCTTGAGGACGTGCTAACCTGACTGCTGCCCCACGGGCGGGTGGCGGAACGGCAGACGCGCACGGTTCAGGTCCGTGTGTCCGCGAGGACGTGAGGGTTCAAATCCCTCCTCGCCCACCATTCGGTCCGCAGGCGCCTTGAGCAGCTAACCCACAAGCGCTGGCCGCAGCTTAGGCGTCCTCTTGCGGCGATGCCACCCGGATCGGCTAGCTGTGGCTGGCGCCGGGAACTCTCCCGATGCGGCAAAATCGATGACGTGCCGGAGCTGCCCGAAGTGGAGGCGCTTGCCGCCGACCTGCGCGAGCGCGCTGTCGGGCGGGTGGTCGACCGGGCGGATGTCGCAGAATTCTCCGTGCTGAAGACCTATGACCCGCCGCTCGCCGCGCTGAGCGGCGCGCGGATCTGCGGCACCGCGCGGCGCGGCAAGTTCCTCGACCTGGCCGCCGACCCAGCCGACGACAGGCCCGCGCTGCACCTTGTTGCCCATCTGGCCAAGGCCGGCTGGTTGCAGTGGCGGGACTCCCTGCCGGCGGAGCCGCCCCGGCCGGGCAAGGGGCCGCTGGCCTTCCGGCTTAGGTTCGCTGACGGCGCCGGCTTCGACCTGACCGAGGCGGGGACCCGCAAGCGGCTGGCTGTTTACCTGGTCACCGATCTCGCGCTGGTACCCGGAATCGCCTCGCTCGGGCCAGAGCCGCTGGACGCGGGCTTCACCGTGGACGTGCTCGCCGGCATCCTGGCCGGCCGCCGGACGCAGATCAAGGGCGTGCTGCGAGACCAGAAGCTGATCGCCGGCATCGGCAACGCCTATTCCGACGAGGTGCTGCACGCGGCCAGGATGTCGCCGTTCCGGCTGGCCTCGACGCTGAGTCCGGAGGAGGTTGCGGCGCTGCACGCGGTCATCACCGGGACACTGCGCGAGGCCATCGGCCGGTCCGACGGGCTGGCCGCTGGCGACCTGAAGAAGGAGAAGAAGGCCGGACTGCGGGTGCACGGCAGGTCTGGCGAGCCGTGCCCGGTCTGCGGCGACACGATCCGCGAGGTGTCCTTCGCCGACTCGGCATTGCAGTACTGCCCAACCTGCCAGACCGGCGGCAAGCCGCTCGCCGACCGGCGGATGTCCCGCTTGCTCAGGTAACTCGGGTGAATCTGCACGCGCTCGGGTGCTCGCCCGGAGCCGGTCTGCTCGGGGCGGACCGCCTGGGCTAATGGAATATCTGGTTGAGTTCGGTCCAGTGGGTCAGGTCGCAGCCGCCCTCGGTGAACGTGCGGTGCACCTTCTTGCCGAACCACGTTCCGTTGATGATCACCTCGTGCCCAGTCGCCAGGATCATCGGGCAGTTGACGTGCATGGGCGGCGAAGCGAATAGGTCCTTGATCTTGAGCAGCTCACCGCACGCGGCGGCCGGGTCCGGGTGAGTTCCGCCAGCGGGGTCGCAGCGCAGCGTCCAGTGCTTGGCCGGAGTTCCCGGCTGGCCGGTGAAGGTCACCGACAATGACACCTTGGCAGCCGACGCTTGGGCCGAGTGCGTGGCACCGGGTGACGAAGACGCCGAGGTACCGGGCGCAGCGCTGGAGCCGCATGCCGCCGTCAGCAGCAGGCACAGGGCTGCTAGCAGCAGGCAAGCGCTGGCCGTCGCCCAGCGGGCTGGTCCATGGCCAGTGGGTTCGGCCACATCGCGGTTATCCCCGCAGCGCCTCATAACCCTCAGACGTGTCATCGGACCTCGCCGGTTCCACCCAGCCGAGAGCTTTCGGGACTTTTCATCTGCCCGGTTTGCCTACTGGTGGGACCATTAGGCGGTGGGCTGGAAGCTGGCGATGACGCAGCGCGACCGGGATCGGCCGACAGGTGCGGCGCGCGCCGTGCTGGACTCCGCCGCCGACGCGATCATAGCGCTCGCCCCCGATCGCACCGTGACCGTGTGGAACCCGGCCGCGGAGCGGCTGTTTGGCTGGACAGCGGTAGAGGTCGTCGGGCTGGAGCCGCCGTTCCTGCCCGAGGAACTGCGCGCCGAGCACAACGCCGTACTCGAGCGCGTCGCCAGCGGCGGGCAGGTGTCCTTCGCGACCAGGCGGGCCTGCAAGGACGGCACAACGGTGGATGTCCGGATCGACACGAGCAGGATGCTCGACAGTTCCTGCGAGCCGGCCGGCTGGGTGTGCGTCTGCCACCGGAACTCCGATGACGAGGCGGTCACGCACTACATGGCCGAACGCGCCAGGCTGGTCAGACGCCTGGGTGACGTGGTCGCCGACATGAACGCGCAGCTGAAGCTCGAGGCGGTGCTGGACCGGATCGCCGCCAGCCTGAGGGAGCTGACCAGGGCCGATGCGGGGGGCTTCGTGTTGATCGAGAAGGACATGCTGCGGTTGGTCAGCCTGGACGGACTGCCCGCCGAGCTGCGCGGCAGAACCGCCGACCTGACCAGCAGCACTCTCGGCCAGCTCATGCGGTCGGGCAAGAGCGTGCTGATGACCACGAGCGACACCGGCGGGTTCGACGACCTGATCTGGTCTGCCCTGCCGGGTCTGCACACCATCACGCTGAGCCCGTCGTACGTGGCCGGCCGCCCGTACGGGGCGCTGTATGCCCTCTACAGCGGCCGCCGTGTCGGTCACGTGGAGCTTGAACTCCTTGAGCTGCTGGCCGGTCACGCTAGCGTCGCACTGTCCAACGCGACCGCGTTCGAGGAGGTCGTGCGGCAGCGCGCACACGAGCGCGCGGTGATCGACGCCAGCGCCGACGGAATCGCGGTGCTGGACGCCGATGGCCTGGTCCGGCAGTGGAACCCTGCGGCACACCGGCTGACCGGCCTGTCGTCCGAGGCTGCCACCGGCAGGCCGCCGCCGTTTCCGCTGCCGGAGCCCGGCGAGAAGCTGACCCACAGGCTGTCCAACGGCCGATGGATGGACCTGCTGTGCACCGCCCTGCCCGGCCGGGACGAGAAAGTGCTCGACTTCCGCGACGTGACCGCGGCAAAGGAACTCGAGGAGGCCAAGGACCTGTTCCTGGCTACCACCAGCCACGAACTGCGAACGCCCATCACGGTGGTGCAGGGTTTCGCGAGCACGCTGGCCAACCGGTGGGACAAGCTGGCCGACGCCGACCGGCGCTCGGCGGTGCAGACGATCGCCGAGCGGGCTGGCTGGCTGGCCAGGCTCGTCGAGCAGTTGCTGCTCGGCTCGCGGGCGGGCGCGGAGCAACTGCAGGTCAGCAACGGGCCGTTTGACCTGTCAGAGTTGCTGCAGAGGGCCGTGGTGGCGTTCGAGCCGCTCTCGGAGCGGCACACGCTCGTGCTCGAGGTCGCAGCCGGGCTGTCGCTGGCGCACGGTGATCCGATGGCAACCGACATTGTCCTCGGGCAGTTGCTGGAGAACGCATTCAAGTACTCACCGGACGGCGGCGCGGTTACCGTGCGTGCCGAGCCGGACGGCGACACGATCGTGGTGACAGTCGAGGACGAGGGAATCGGGATACGGCCCGAGGACCGCGAGCGGGTGTTCGAGCGCTTCGTGCAGGGCGACGCGGGAGACCGCCGCCGTTTCGGCGGCATCGGCCTCGGGCTCTACATCGTCCGGCAGCTCGCGAGGGCCCAGGACGGCGAGGTCTCGGCACATGGCCGCGCGGGCGGTGGCACGACTATGCGCCTGGTGCTGCGTCAGGCTGGCGATGCCCACCCAGAGTCGGCGACGGCTGATGCGCAAGACAGCTCGCCAGAGCCAGCGCAGTTCACGTCTTGACGGCCTCCGCGGTCTGGGACTTGACCCGCCGCCTGGTGACCGGGTCGCGCAGCACCGGCGCGCCACCGGAGGCCTCGATGTACTTGTCGATGATGCTGATGACGTCCTCGCCCTGCATGACCATCTGGCCGCGTTCCATCCAGATCACCCGGTTGCAGGTCAGCTCGACCTCTTCGAGGTTGTGCGCCACCAGGAACACGGTGCCTGCTTGCGCGCGCAGCTCCTGAATCCTGTTGTGGCTCTTCACCCGGAACTCGGCGTCGCCCGTGGCGAGCGCTTCGTCGATGAGGAGGACATCCTGGCTCTTGGCGGCCGCGATGGCGAACCGCAGTCTGGAGCCCATCCCCGACGAGTATGTCTTCATCGGCAGGTCTATGAAGTCCTCCACGCCGGAAAATTGCACTATATCCGGGTATCTCTGTTTGGTCTCCTGTCGGCTCATGCCCCTGGCCAGGCAGCCGAGCACGACGTTGCGCTCCCCGGTGAGGTCGTCGAGCAGGGCTGCGTTCACGCCGAGCAAGGCCGCCTCGCCCGCGGTGTACACGTTCCCCTGCTCGGGCGGCAGCAGCCCGGCGATCGCCCGCAGCAGGGTCGTCTTGCCCGAGCCGTTCCGGCCGATGACGCCCACCGCGTCGCCGCGGTAGGCGATGAACGAGATGCCGCGGATCGCGTGCACTTCACGGATCGATCCGCGGGTCTTGCGGCCAAGGGCCCGCAGCAGCACCGTGGCGGCCGTGCCGCGGTCACCGCCCGCGCCGTACACGCGGTACACCACGTGCAGGTCGTCGACGATCACCATCGGCTCAGCCACGCCCGTATCTCGTCTCCGCTCGCCAGAAGAACCAGAACCCGACCACCAGGCCGAACGCCGCCCAGCCTATTGCGATGTACCAGAACTTGTCGGGGTTGACATACCCCACATAGTGGCAGTAGGCGCTGTAAGCCTGGTACTTCACGTCCTGAGCAGCTGACAGATGGCCCTGTTTGTTCCAGAGACTGCAGTTGGCAGCGTTGTAGGGCTTGCTGCCCGGCGTGCTTTCTCGCTGGGTGGTCAGCAGCGCCTCGCGGACGAGCGTGATGTAGATCGCGGCGGGGTTGATCTCCAGCAGCGTGACGACTCCCGGGTGATCTTTGAGGTCCAGAGTGGAGATCTGGTAAAGCACGCCAGACACGTACAGCCAGGTGCGCATCAGGAACGGCAGGAGCTGGCTGAAGTCGTTGACCTGGGCACCGAGCCTCGCGACGAACAGCCCCACGCCGACGTTGAAGATCGTCTGTAGCAGCAGCGCCGGGATGGCAAGAAGCCAGTACAGGGTGAGTGGCTCTCCGGTTGCCAGCACGATGGCGGCGAGCACCACCATCGAGAGCAGCATCTGCTCGAACTCGATCATCACGTAGGCCAGCGGCAGCGCGGCCCGCGGGAACTGCAGCGCCCTGATCAGCGGCAGGCTGTCGGTGACGACGCTCGACGTGGTGATGAAGGCGCGCTGCGAGAAATTGAAGACGAAGACGCCGGTTACCAGGAAGGCGAGGTAGTTCGGAATGCCTCGGTTGATGTGCAGCAGCACCCCGAAGATCAGGAAGTAGACGCCGGCGTTAAGCAGCGGCGTGAGGAACTGCCAGAGCTGCCCGAGCTTGGCCTCGGTGTACATGGCGACGTTTCGCGCGGTGGCGAACGCCACGATGAAGCTCCACCGGCGCCACAGCTCCCGGATGTAGGCAGGCATCGACGGGCGGTATGAGCTAGGCCGCAGGCCATGGCGGCGCGCGAGCTGGGCGAGCGACTCTGCTGGCGCCTCGGGCGACAGCACGCCGACGTCCCCGGCTCGCAGCTCGCCGGGCGCGGCGAGGCGGCCGGTGCCATGCGCGCGGATGCCGGCGACGATCCGGCCGTGCAGCCGCGACCTGGAATACTTGTTGTTCACCTAGCTAGCCGGCGACCTTGTGAGTTGTGCGGGGCAACTATCACGCGGCGACTGTACCATCAGCACGGTTGTGCGGTACAACTGTTGGTGTGGCAGGCGTGTCTCCCGACGATGGCGAGCTCGAACGGCTGCTGACCCAGCTGCTGCGCGTCATAGGTCCGAGCATGGACCATCCGCAAAGCGCCGGCGGCTGCGGCACCGGCGACCCAGCCGACGGACTGCCAGTGCTGTCGGCATCGGAGGCACGTGCGCTGATCGAGCTTGTCTCGGCGCGTGGTATCGCCCAGGGCGAGCTGGCCGGGCTGCTCGGCCTGGACAAGAGCACGGTCAGTCGGCTGGCCGCGGGCCTGGAACGGAAGGGCTGGGTCCGGCGCGGCCGGGACGAGGAGAACCAGCGCTACGTCCGGCTGTACCTGACCCCGCAGGGTGGCGCGGTGGCAGACAGGTTGTGGCAAGCCTGGCAGTCACGCCCGGCACGAATACTTGCGACCTTGTCGGACGACGAGCGGGCGGGTTTGGCTGCGGGCCTACGCGGCCTGGTCCGCGGCCTCGCTGCCGAGGGTCTGCTCGACGTGGCCGCAGGCGCCTCTGCTTAGCCGGGCCCGCCGACGGTGACCCCGCGCGAAATGGCCTGGCTAATGCCGTCAGATGCGCGTAACGGCCGCCCGGACTGGTGATACTTCCCGCGGGGACTTCGCGCGCCCACGCCGGTACCTGCGCAGTGCGCGTACGGCGATCGGGCGGCGGCACATGGACACCAGCGCGAGCGGGCCGTGGCCCGCATTGCGGTGACAGCGGGGGGCATGCGGTGGGCCAGACCCATGGCGTGGACAGCGAGGTTGGTCGGCTTCGGACCGTGCTCATGCACAGGCCAGGCCCGGAGTTGCAGCGAATTAGTCCACGGCACAGGGACCGACTGCTGTTCGACACGCTGCCATGGGTGAGCCGTGCTCGCCAGGAGCACGACATTCTCAGCCAGGAGCTCCGAGACCATGGTGCTGAGGTCTTGTACGTCACTGAGCTTCTGCAGGACGCGCTGGAGTATCAGCTGGCGCGAGACGAGGCCATTCGGGTGGCTCTGGCAGGCGGCGGCCTGGGCGACGAGCTGCGCGGGCAGCTGCGGTCTTATCTGGACGACCTCGGGCCTGCGCCGCTGGCCCAGGTCCTGATCGCTGGCGTGACACCAGACGAGCTGAAAATCGGGCATGGGCTGGTATTCGAACTGCTGGACCGTCATGATTTCGTGCTCGAACCGCTGCCGAACCTCATGTTCACGAAGGACTCGAGCTTCTGGATCAGCGACAGAGTGGCGGTCGCCAGCCTTGCCTGTGACCGACGTCGGCGGGAGGCGGCTCTGACGAGAGTGATCTACCGGCACCATCCGAGGTTCGCGGGCACCAAGTGGCTGTACGGGCCAGAGCTCGAGCACGTAGACGGCGGAGACGTGCTGATGCTCGCGCCTGGGGTAATCGCGATCGGCGTAGGCCAGCGGACCACCCCGGCCGGCGCGGAGCGGCTGGCACGGCATGCCTTCGACGCGGGCTTGGTGCACGCCGTGCTGGCGGTCCCCATGAGCCAGCAGGGCGGTAGCGGTCACCTGGATACGTGCTGCGCGATCGTAGACATCGACACGGTCGTCATGCACCCCGCGGTCGCCTACTCGCTGACTGCGCACTCAATCTCGCAACGGCGGGACGGAATGCGGGTATCCAGACCTCGGCCATTCTTGGAAGCGGCGGCTCAGGCGATGGGCCTCGAGCGGCTACGCGTCATCGATCCGGGAACCGATCCGCCGTGCGGGCCGTGCGGGCCGCGTATCGGGCCGCGCATGCCGTGGCCGGACGCTCAATGGGATGAGGGCAGCAACGTGCTGGCCGTCGGCCGGAGGGTTGTCATCAGCCACGAGCGGAACTCGCGGACCAACTCCCGGCTTGAGGACGCGGGTGTCCTGGTGATTCGCGTTCCCAGCAGCGAACTCGGCAGCGTTCGCGGTGGCCCGCGCTGCATGTCCTGCCCCGTTGGCAGGGATCCCGCGGCCGCGTCGACGGAGGTGCCGGCCGGCGCAGAAGTGCCGTACCAGCTTGGCGGCGTCGCGGCCGAGCCTTGGCCGAGCGTCGCTCTGGCGGGGCGTCCACTGGCGGCAGCCTCAGTCGGCCGCTACTCGAGCGAGGCGGTGTCGGCCAGCGTCGCAATTCAGGCGCAGCCGGTGCCGGTCCACAATGACCGGGAATCAGGTCACGGCCGCTTCCTCAGGCGCGTGCGTGCAAGGCCGAACCCGCGCTCGTCGGAGCAGCGCGGGCAAGTCCGCGGCAGACAGATACCGAAACCGGGCGATCCGCGGCTCTTAGCTCAGCATGCATGCTGACCTTGGGCACCGCGATTCACGTTTGGCCCCGGCAGTCGGCAGGCTAGCTCCAGCGATCCTGGCGTCGTGACGACCGGCGCCCGCGCCGGAACCAGCCGATAGCCGCGCCGGCAGCCAGGAAGACCGCCGCGATCAGGGCCAGCCTGAACAGCATTCCGACGATGGCGAAGATGACCATGATCAGAATTACCGCGGCTATGACTATCAGTGCTATCCGAAGCATGCGATCCAGTGTACGCCGGGTCCGAAGCGTCGCACCCGGGCTGCGGTGCGAGGTGCCGGGCCGGCCGAGTCTGGCACGCAGTTTCCAGCACAATGGGGTTCGCATCTAGCCGTTATCGGCATGGGCCGGTAGTCTGCGCCACGTGGAGCTAAAGGTCACGACCTGGTCGCAAGGTGATCACACGGTAATGTCCGTGACGGGTGAGATCGATCTATATACGGCGCCACGGCTGCAGTCTGAGCTGATCTCCACGCTGAGCGCCGGCCAGGTGCGGCTGATCGTTGACATGTCCGGTGTCGATTTCTGCGATTCGACCGGCATGAACGTGCTTCTCGCGGCGCATAGGTACGCGCGCGAACACGGGGGTGAGTTCCAGCTCGCCAGCCCCGGGTCGGCCACCCGCAAGGTCCTGCAAGTAACTGGGTTGGAGTCGGTCTTCACAGTGCTTGACGACCCGGTTCGAGCGACGAGGTCCCAGCGCTAGCCCGCAAGTCCCTCGGCAGCCAGACGGGGCGGCACTAGGATCGCGCTCATGCCGTCAGGCGACCTTGCAGTCATCATCCCGGCACGGAACGAGGCCGAACTAGTCAGCGCGACTGTCACCGGAGCACGCGGCCTTCCGGGTGCGGACATCGTCGTCGTAGTGGACGACGGGTCCCGCGACGGCACCGGGGCCATAGCCGTAGCGGCAGGCGCTCAGGTGGTCAGGCATGCCCGAGGTCGCGGCAAGGCTGCCGCGATGGAAACCGGGGCGGAGGCCGTCAGGCTGATCGAGTCGGTTGAAGCCGAACGCGCCGGCACCAAACCAGCGCCGCGCCACCTGCTCTTCCTCGACGCCGACCTAGCCGAGAGCGCTGCGGAAGCCGGGCCGCTGGCTGATCCGATACGAGCAGGGACCGCCGATATGACGATCGCGGTCTTCGCCGATCGAGTGCGCCTCGGCGGACTCGGAATCGTCGTCGCGACGGCGGCTGCGGGCACCGAGCGGGCCGTCGGCTGGCGGCCCGCCCAGCCACTCAATGGCATCCGCTGCCTGACCAGGACCGCGTTTGCGGCGGCACTGCCGCTGGCGGCGGGCTGGGGAGCAGAAACCGGACTGACCATCGACCTGGCCCGCAAGGGCATGCGAATCACCGAGGTGGAGGTTCCGCTCTCCCATCGGGCCACTGGGAACGACTGGCGTGCCCAGTTCCACCGGCTTGACCAGTTCGTCGATGTGGCGCGAGCGCTCGCGGTCCGGGACCCCGCCGCTCGCTGGGTGCGTGGCAAGCGGGCATAGCTAGCATGATCCGGTGACGTACCGGTACTCCTACCTGGGCCCGCGCGGGACCTTTACCGAGGCGGCGGTTCGCGCGCTGCGCTCGGTCGGCCCACCGGCTGTCCAGTTCGATACCCAGCCAGATGCGCTGCCGTGCGCCACGATCCAGGCCACGCTCGAGGCCATCAGAGTCGGGACCGCCGAGCTCGGCGTCGTGCCTATCGAAAGCTCAGTCGAAGGCGCCGTCACCGCGACCCTAGACGAGCTTGCGGTCGGGACCGAGCTTGTGATCTGCGCCGAGGTGCTGCTGCCGGTGGAATTTGCCCTCCTGGTCAGGCCGGGAACGACGCTAGCCGACATCAAGTCCGTTGGCGGTCATCCGGTCGCCCAGCCGCAGTGCCGGCGGTGGCTGCTGGCCAACCTGCCAGAAGCGGAGTGGCTCCCGGCGGCCTCCAATTCGGACGCCGCCAGCCAGGTCGCGGACGGGCAACTCGATGCGGCTCTGGCCGGAGTATTCGCAGCCGAGCTCTATGGCCTGGTGGCCGTGGCAACCGACGTGCACGACAGAGACGACGCTGTCACCAGGTTCGTGGCGGTCCGGTTGCCAGGTGAAATGCCACAACG
>JASHSO010000039.1 GCA_030038715.1 Streptosporangiaceae bacterium | reverse complement strand
AAGCGATCAAGGTGGTGGCGGGGACGCCCTTCGCGCTGAGCCGGCACCTGGCCAGGCTGCGCCGGTCGGCGGTGGGCTTCGGGCTGCCCGAGCCCGACCTGGATCAGATCCGGGCAGCCACGCTCGCGGTCATCCAGGCATCACCCGACTTGCCGCTGGCGAGGGTTCGCATCACGGTGACCGGGGGCGTCGGGCCTCTTGGATCGGAACGGGGCACTTCCCCGCCCAGTGTGATCGTCGCGCTCGCGGCGCTCCGGCCGGCTGCGCCCTTCGTGGACGTCGTGCTGGCGCCGTGGCCGAGGAACGAGCGCGGGGCGCTCGCGGGACTCAAAACGACCTCGTACGCCGAGAACGTGCGAGCCCTCGCTTATGCCACCGAACATGGCGCCAACGAGGCGATTTTCGCAAATACCGCGGGTGCTTTGTGTGAGGGAACTGGCACAAATGTCTTTGTTGTCATCGGAGGCCGGTTGATCACTCCGCCGCTTTCTTCCGGCTGCCTGGCCGGTGTCACCAGAGGGCTCGTGATCGAGTGGGCGGGAGCGATCGAGGAGGACCTGCCGGCCACCGCTCTGGCGGAGGCCGATGAACTATTCCTTACCGGGACAACAAGGGATGTGCAGCCTGTTCGGCATGTAAATGGCTCGAAACTGCCGACGGTTCTGGGTCCGGTTACCAGAAAGGCAGCGGACATATTTGCCATGCGGGCGACGGAGACGCCCGATCCCTGAAATGGAGTCCGCCGCGCACGGCAATGGCCGTGCGCGGCGGAAGCCTTGTGGGTCACGCTTGCCAGAGCAGCTCGTCCAGCTCACTGTCCAGGTCGACGAAGTCGGTCTCCTGGCCCGCCGGGATCACCTCGTAGGTCCGGCCGAGGAACGCGGCTGTCGAGCTGCGCGGGGCCTCGAAGTGTGCCTCGCCGAACGGCGAGGACAAGGCGATATTCAGCAGCTCTCTGCCCTGGTCGTCGGCTGGCCAGACCTGCACGTCTCCCTCGCCGGCCGGGCCTTCAAGACCGACGGCGAGCAGATCACGCGCGAAGATCCACTCGACTGGCTCGTCGGTACCAACGTGGAAGGCCATGCGGATCGCGAACGGATCCTCGGCGCTGTAGGAGAGGCTGGCCACGAGGGGGACGGAGCCGTGCTCAGGAACCACCAGACTCAGGCCGAGTTCGGCGGACACGGTCGCGTGGCTATGCATCATCGGGTCGAAACCTTTGCCTTGTCGTGTCCCGGATTGCCGGGCTTCACTTATTGGTGCGCGCTCGCTCATCACCGTTATGACGCGCAAGTCCGCAGAATTGTCATCGCGAAAGTGTGATTCCGCGAAAACTGACGTTTGTAACCTCGGTCACCGATCTACAAACCGGCTTCGACCCGGTCAAACGCGCTACGGAAAATAAAACACGGTTTTCGGCTGGGCCTGTTCCTGTCACCCCAAGGTCCGCAATGTGACCTTCGTCACTCCCGCCTGAAAGCAGTCCAGCTTGCGTTTAGCTCGGTGCGAGTTGGGAACCTAGCTATGCCGCTCGGCGGACCAGTTTCGGCGCGATGTCGGCCCGGACCGGTTGACGCCGTCCGGACGACGCGCCAGACGGCTCCGAGCACCGCCGACGGCGCATGCGCTAATCTGAGATCGCCTTGCGGCAGCGAGATTGTGCAGCTGCGAAGGGCGATTGGCTCAGCGGGAGAGCGCCTCGTTCACACCGAGGAGGTCACTGGTTCGATCCCAGTATCGCCCACCACAGAACCTCGTTTGAGTTCCCCGCGCCTTGGGAACTGCCGCGGCAGGGACGTAGACGGGGTACATAGCTCGTCAGCAAGCACGGTGAGCCTGGTCAGGCAAGCCACCAGTTCGAGCAGGGCAGCAGCTAGCGCCGTGCTGCCCGGGTTTCATCACTGACCGTTATGAAGACGGCACGCAGAGTCGTGGGGGATGCTCGTGCCGGGGGGACGGGGGAGCGGCGTGCGGGGAACGGGGCGGTCCGGAGATAGGTCATCGGACTCGGCTGCGGACGACGGAGGTTCCGCCAGGGGCCGGAAGGCCCTCACGGCCAGGAACGTGATCGCCGTGGGGATAGTGATCGCGTGCGTGGTCGTGGCGAGCGTGGCGTACGCGTTGACACAGCAGTCAGCGCCGAGTTCCAGTCCGGCCGCCAGAGCCCAGGCAGGCGGTCGGATCCGGGTTGTGTCGGTGATCCCGGCTGCCAATGCCAGCCAGGTCAACGGGTCGGCTCCGGTGGTCGTCACGTTCTCGGCGCCGATCGCCGCAAGCTCGCCGGACCCGATGCTGCAGCCCGCCGTGGCCGGCAAGTGGTCGGTCGACGGCGACTCGATGTTCTTCACTGCCACGTCCGCACTAGCGCCGTCCACCAGGGAGACCGTGCAGGTTCCCGGCGGGCCGAGCGGCGTGCGCTCGTCGGCTGGCGGGCACCTTACAGCGACGGTGAGCGATCACTTCACAACGGCGCCCTACTCCCAGTTGCGGCTGGCGCAGCTCCTCGGTCAGCTCGGCTACCTGCCGCTGACCTGGTCGCCAGTCCAGGCCAGCGTCGGCGCGGCTGCCCCGGTCCAGGAGGGAGCGGGCAACAGCACCGAGCCGGCGCTCGCCTACTCCCCGCCGGACGGCAGCTTCACGTGGCTGTCTGACTGGCAGTCCATGCTCGGCGGCCTGTGGTCGCCCAACCAGCCCAACGTGATCATCCGCGGTGCCGTGATGGCCTTCGAGTCCGAGCACGGCATGGCCATCAACGGTGACGTCACCCCGAAGCTCTGGACAGCGCTCTTTAACGCCGAAGCCCGCGACCAGCACAACAAGAACGGCTACACCTACGCGATCGCCAACAAGGGCAGCCCGGAGACGTTGACGATCTGGCACGACGGCCGCGAGGTGCTGCGCAGCCTGGCCAACACTGGCATCCCGGTCTCGCCCACTGTCGACGGCACGTTCCCGGTCTACCTCCGGTACCGGTTCCAGGTCATGACCGGCTTCAACCCCGATGGCAGCTACTACGCCGACCCGGTGGACTTCGTGTCGTACTTCAACGGCGGCGACGCCGTGCACTACTTCCCGCGTGGCTCGTATGGGTTCCCGCAGAGCCTGGGCTGCGTCGAGCTGCCATGGAACGACGCGGAGCAGGCCTGGCCGTATCTCACCTACGGCAGCTTGGTCTCGGTGACGGGCTGACCCGCCACCGAGCGGGCGCACGCCGGTGTAGCGGCTAAGCTCGACTCTGGCCTACGGCGCATGCGTCAGACGTCGACCCGCAGACGAGATCGGTGACCGGAAGCTGTATCCGTTTCTTTACTCAACCGGCCGCGGCCAGCGGCCGGCGGAATTTAGAGTCGCATTCAGGTTGTCCTGGTATATGTAACGGGCTAGCCGACCCCACGGCCCGTTCTTCCCTGTCGTCGAGCAAGCACGGTCCCCCGAGGGAGCCCCCCGTTGTCCGCACTGATGTCGCTGCGCTTCCGGATCGCCGCCGTTGGCACCGCTATCGTCGTCTTGATCGTGGCTGGCGTCTGGTTCGCGATGATGCACGCATCCGCCCAGTCCTCGGCCGGCGGCAAGACGGATGGCAACCCGCAGGGCAGTGACCCGGCCGCCAAGGCGATCCAGGTTGTGTCCGTGACACCAGCCAGCGATGCCACCGGGGTCAACGGCGCGAACCCGATCAAGATCAAGTTCTCCGCGCCCGTCGCCGCCAATAGCCCGTTGCCGACCGTGACTCCGAGCATCGCGGGGAGCTGGAAGGGGACGGGCACGAAGGTGCTGGAGTTCGTGCCGACGACCGGGTTCCGCCAGTACACCCACGTCACCGTGCAGATCCCAGGGGGAGCGCTCGGGGTTAAGTCGGCCGGCGGAGGCGTGCTTGCCCGGCCGGTGGCGGTCCGGTACCGGGTCGGTCATTACACCACGATGCGGCTGGACGAGCTGCTGGCGCAGCTTGGCTACCTTCCGCTCACCTGGACCCCGGCCGCTAGCGCCACCGTGCCCGCTGCGGGCGACGCG
This sequence comes from Streptosporangiaceae bacterium, assembly GCA_030038715.1. GTDB lineage: Bacteria > Actinomycetota > Actinomycetes > Streptosporangiales > Streptosporangiaceae > JAJYUU01. The sequence goes on along the minus strand of JASHSO010000039.1, from coordinate 160 downwards.
GCCGGCCAGCTTGCCGCGGCCTACTCGCCCCCGAAGGGCCAGTTCAGCTGGGAGGGCGGGTACCCGAGCGAGCTGCAGTCGTTCTGGCAGTCGGGCTCAGCGTCCGGCCTGATCGTGAAGGGCGCCGTCATGGCCTTCGAGTCCCAGCACGGGCTCACCA
>JASHSO010000003.1 GCA_030038715.1 Streptosporangiaceae bacterium | reverse complement strand
GACCGGCGACTCGGCAGGCTCGCCGGTCAGGACCCGCACCACCTCGCGCGCTGCAAAGTCGCGGACCGTGCGGATCGCCTCCTGCGAGTAGTACGCGGCATGCGGTGTGATGATCACGTTGTCGAGGCCGAACAGCGGGTTGACAGGCTTCCAGTCACGTTTCTTGGCCGGCTCCTCCTCGATGTCGTCGAGGCCCGCTGCGGCGATCCAGCCCTCTGCGAGTGCGCGGGACAGCGCCTCGTCGCTCACGATGGGGCCGCGCGCCGTGTTGATGAGCGTCGCGGTCGCCTTCATCCGGCGCAACTGGTCTTCGCCTATCAGGTGGTGGGTCTCCTTCGTCAGCGGTGCCTGGACGACAAGGTAGTCCGACGCCTCGAGCAGCTCCTCGAACGACACGGGGGTCACGCCATGGGCGGCGACCTCGGGGCCAGGCAGGTACGGGTCGTGGGCGATGACACGCATCCCGAACCCGCTGCCCCGGCGCGCGACGGCCTGCGCGATCGCGCCGAAGGAAAGCAGCCCGAGCGTGGATCCTGCCAGCCTGTGGATTGGCTCGCCCGACTGCCATCGCCACGACCCGTCATGTGTGGCCCGGTCGTAGCCGACTATCTTGCGTGCGAGGGCGAGCAGCAAGGCCATGGCGTGGTCGGCGACCTCGTTCTCGCACCAGGAGCTGGGCACGTTCGTGACCAGTATGCCGTGCCTGCTGGCCGCGTCCACGTCGACAATGTCGACCCCCGTGCCATAGCGGGCGATCACCTTGCAGCGAGTGAGCGCCCCGATCGCCTTCGCCCCGACCGTCGCATACTGCGCGATGATCGCGTCGGCGTCCCGCGCCGCACCGATGACGTCGTCCTCGGTCTTGCACTGCGCCGCGACGAGCCGCAGCCCCGCCGCGGCCTCGATGATCACGCGCTCGATGTCGACATCGCCGAAGTCGTAGTCCGCGATGACGACGGTCTGAGCCGCCGTTTTGTCTGCCATGGTGTACAGCCTCCCGTTGGACGGCCCCGTTTCCGTCCTAAGTGATCGATGCGCCTTCCGCGGCATCGCGGGCGACGCGAGAGTACAAAGACAAGATCCCGCGGTCGTGGCGCGGCGATGGAGGCTTCCACACCCGGCGCCGCTCGGCCAGAACCTCCTCCATTTCCGCTGTCGTGCGCTGTTCCCCGGCCACGCCGACGATGTCCAGCCTCCGGTGCGGCACGTTGATCTCGATGAGGTCGCCCTCTTCCACCAGTGCGATCGGCCCGCCCTCCAGCGCTTCGGGTGCCACATGCCCGATGCAGGGACCGCTCATAGCGCCGGAGTACCGGCCGTCGGTGACGATGGCGGTCGTGGTGTTGAGCGTCCGGTCGGCGGACAGGATGGCTGCCGCGTAGTACATCTCGGGCATTCCGTTGGCGCGCGGTCCCTCGTATCTGATGACGAGCACGTCCCCTGCCGAGACCTGACGCCTGACGAGGGCATGGATCGCCTCGTCCTCGAAGTCGAACACGCGGGCCGGGCCGGTGTGGACGTGCATCTCCTTGGGCACCGAGAAGGTCTTGATCATCGCTCCGCCCGGAGCGAGATTGCCGTACAGCACGGCAACCCCGCCGTCCGTGCCGAACGGGTCGGCCCGCGGCCTGATGATCTCCTCCCGGTCAACCTTGACGTTGTTCAGGTACCCGCGCCGCTCGGCGAAGAAGAACGGGCTGCGCTCGATCTCCTCCAGGTTCTCCCCGAGCGTCTTGCCGGTGACTGTGAGGCAGTCCAGGTGCAGCATCTCCCGCAGCTCCAGCATCACCGCGGGAACTCCGCCGGCGTACCAGAAGTACTCGACCGGGTACTTGCCTGTCGTCTTCACGTTCGCCAGCACGGGCACCCGCCGGTGAATCCGGTCGAAGTCATCGATGCCGACGTCGATCCCCGCTTCGCGGGCGATGACGGGCAGGTGCAGCAGCGCATTCGTCGACCCGCCCACAGCGGCGTGCAGGACTATCGCGTTCTCGAACGCCTCGCGGCTCAGGATGCGCCCGGGCGTTAGGTCTTGCTCAATCAGGGCCATGGCCTGCTTTCCGGTGGCACGCGCATACCTCAGCAGCTTGGTCAGCGGCGCCGGAGTCAGCGCGGAGCCTGGAAGCGCGAGGCCGAGTGCTTCGGCAAGCACCTGGCCGGTGCTTGCGCTGCCCATGAACTGGCAGGCCCCGCAGGTAGGGCAGGCGCCACGCTGCGCGACCTCGAGATCCTGTCGGGGAAGCTCGCCGCGCTCGACGTCAGCACCCATCGACCACATTTGGTTCGAGGTCACGTAGTCGGGCGCGTTTAGCTGGGTCCCGCCGGGCAAGTGGATGGCGGGCAGGCCGCAGCGGGCTATCGCCAGCAAGTGTGCCGGTACCGATTTGTCGTTGCCAGAGATCAGCACCATGCCGTCGTGCGGGTGGCCGAGAGCGTGGATCTCTACCATGGCCGCCATGATGTCGCGCGAGATCAGCGAATAGCTCATCCCGCTCGTTGCCTGGATCACGCCGTCGCAGATGTCGCTCACGGTGAACACGCCGGGCTTTCCGCCGGCCTCGAACACTCCGTTGCTGACTTCCTCGATCAGCTCGCGGAAGTGGAACGTACCGGGGTGACCCATGCCGTAGGCGCTGTCGACGAGCACCTGAGGCTTGCCGAGATCTTCCTCGGTCCAGTTCATGCCAAGCCGCAGCGCGTCCCCCTGGTGGTTCACAAGCCGGAGCCGCTGGCTGCGCAGCTGCGATCCATCTTGTGTCATCGGCCTGCACCGTTCGTCACAGACACGTGCGCTCTCCCTTCGTGGTGCCGACCTGCCCTTCCTACCGCTCCGCGCGCGCGCCGGCCCCGGCGATCAGCAGCTCGACTTCCTCGCGCCGGGCCGTGGAGTTGTCGCCGGGCGTGGTCATGGCCAGCGCGCCGTGCGCCGCGCCGTACTCGACGGCCGCCTGCAGCCCGAGCCCGGCGAGCAGACCGAAGACTAGGCCGGATGCGAAGCTGTCTCCGCCGCCGACTCGGTCCAGCACCTCCAGGCCCGGGCGCCGGACCGACTCGGCGAAGCCCTCCGATCGCGACCAGCCGATCGCGCTCCAATCGTTGACCGTGGCGCTCCGTACCGCGCGCAACGTGGTGGCGATGACCGAGAAATTCGGGTACTCCGCAGCGACGCGCTCGATCATCGACTTGAATGCCTCGGCCGGCAGCGTTGTCAGCCCTGCGTCGGTGCCCTCGACCCGCAGGCCAAGGCAAGCGGTGAAATCCTCCTCGTTGCCGAGAACGACGTCCACGTCTCCGACCAGCCTGCGATTGACCTCTTGCGCGCGTGGCTGGCCGCCGACGGACTTCCACAGGCTGGGCCGGTAGTTCAGGTCGTACGACACGATCGTGCCGTGGCGCTTCGCCGCTGCCATGGCCGCGGCAATCACGTCCGGCGTCGTGGCTGACAGACCCGCATAGATGCCACCGGTGTGAAACCAGCGCACGCCGACGGCGCCGAACAGCTGATCCCAGTCGACAGCATCGGCCGCTAGCTGGCTGGCGGCGCTGTGACCGCGGTCGGAGACTCCGCGGGCGCCGCGCACGCCGAATCCCCGCTCGGTGAAGTTCAGGCCGTTCCGGGTGGTGCGCCCCACGCCGTCATAGGGCACGAACTGCACCATGCAGGTATCGACGCCGCCTTGCAGGATCATGTCCTCGATCAGCCAGCCGATGTCGTTATCGGCGAGCGCTGTGACGATCGCGGTGCGCAGGCCGAAGCAGCGCCGCAGCCCGCGGGCGACGTTGTACTCGCCGCCCCCTTCCCACGCCGCGAATGAGCGGGCGGTGCGGATCCGGCTCTCGCCAGGATCCAGGCGCAGCATGACCTCGCCGAGCGCGACGAGGTCGTACCGGGCATCGCCGGGCGAGCGGATCGTCAGCCCGGCCATCACGCTGCCAGCAGCCTGCTCGCCTCGGCGGCGAGCCTGGTGACGTGCTCCCACCGCGCGGCAGCCAGCAGCCGGCGCGGCACCATCCAGCTGCCGCCGACGGCCAGCACGGCCTCATGGGCGAGGTAAGACTGCAGGTTGCCGGCGGTGATGCCGCCGGTGGGCACGAAGCGGATATCGGGGAACGGGGCGGCCAGGGCAGCCACGACCCGTATCCCGCCGAGCGCTTCCGCGGGAAAAAACTTGACCGCGCGCAGGCCGGCCCGTCGGGCTCGCTGGACCTCGGTGGGAGTCACCGCGCCGGGTAGCGCCAGCACGCCAAGGTGGCGACACGCGGCAACGACCTCCTGATCGAAGCCCGGCGACACGATGAAGCTGGCGCCGGCCGCGGCGGCGGCCTCGGCCTGCGCAGCGTCCAGTACCGTGCCAGCCCCGACGAGCATGCCAGGACGGTCGGTCATCAGCCCGATGGCCTGCACAGCAGCCGACGTCCGGAGGGTGACCTCCGCGCAGCACAGGCCGCCCTCGGCCAGCGCGTCTGCCAGCGGCCGGGCGGCGGCGGCATCGTCCAGCACGACGACCGGCACGATCCGCGCAGCGCCAAGCTGGCGCAGAACGTCATCGGGTGCCAGCGTCATCGCGGTGTTCCCGCAGGCCCAGCCGAACCAGCCGGATATTCCTGCATCGGGACGAGGTCCTTGGCCCAGGCTTCGAGCACCGGCGCGACGGCCCGCCACGACTCCTCAGCCTCGTCGCCGCGGATCGACAGCGCCGGATTCCCGTCCAGCACGTCCCGCAGCAGGCGGCCGTAGGCTGGCAGCTCCGGCGGATCGAGCTCGGCGGCCATCGTCAGCGGCGCAAGGCTGCCCGCATGGGCGCCGACGCCGGTCAGCTCGAGCGTCAGGCCCTCTGGCTCGAGCCCGAACCGCAGCACGTTGGGCACTGCAGTCAAGCCGTGCCCGAACGGCAGGTGCGGGACTGGACGGAACCGCACCGCCACCTCCTTGCGGTCCCGGCCCAGCGCCTTGCCAGTGCGCAAGGAGAAGATCGTTCCGGGCCAGCGCCA
>JASHSO010000437.1 GCA_030038715.1 Streptosporangiaceae bacterium | reverse complement strand
CAGTGTCTACACCTGTTGTATGCTCACCGCGTGAGCGTGCCTCTGACCCTACTCGGGCTCCTTGAGCGGCAGCCGAGTCACGGCTATGACCTCAAGCGCGACTACGACACCTACTTCGGCCGGGGGAAGCCACTGCCGTTCGGCCAGGTGTACGCGACGCTGAGCCGGCTGGCCCGCGATGGCAAAGTGAGTGGCGGGGACGCAGAGCCGGGCGCCGGGCCCGACCGCAAGCGCTATTCCATCACTGAGCATGGGGCTACTGAATTCGACGCCTGGCTGGAGCAGCCCATCGAGCCCGAACCCCACTTGCAGACGCTGCTGTTCAGCAAGGTCGTGCTGGCGCTGATGCTGGGGCGCCCGGCCGAGAGCTACCTCGATGCGCAGCGTGCCGCACACGTGCAACGCATGCGCCGGCTGACCGAGATCAAGCGCACCGGCGGCCTGATGGACGGGCTGCTCGCCGATCACGGCCTGTTCCATCTGGAAGCCGACCTTCGATGGATCGAAGTGACCACAGCCAGGCTCAGCGCTCTGGCGGAAATGGTGCGTTCCTCATGACTTCCGTGAACCTTCCGCTCGCAGCACGCTCGCGCGGGTACCTAGTCGAAGCCCGGGACGTGTACCGGTCCTTTGGGCAGACGCCCGCCCTGGTCGGGGCGACCCTGGCGGTACCCAGAGGCGAGATCGTGGCGGTCATGGGTCCCAGCGGGTCGGGTAAGTCGACGCTGCTGCATTGCCTCGCCGGCATCCTCACGCCGGATAAGGGCGAGGTGTGGTTCGACGGCCAGCGCCTCGACACTCTCAGCGACACCACGCGCACCGAGTTGCGGCGCACCGCGTTCGGGTTCGTGTTCCAGTTCGGCCAGCTGGTGCCGGAGCTGACCGTCGCCGACAACATCGCGCTGCCGCTGCTGCTGAACCGTGACAGCCGGAAGTCCGCATACGCCCGCGCCGAGTCTTTGCTGCCACGCCTCGACCTCGACGGGCTCGGCAGGCGCCGCACCGGCGAGCTGTCCGGCGGCCAGGTGCAGCGCGTCGCTGTCGCCCGCGCCCTCGTCGCGCAGCCCAAAGTGCTGTTCGCGGACGAGCCCACCGGCTCGCTCGACACGCTGACCGGCGAGATGGTGATGGAGCTGCTCGTCGGCATCGCGCGCGAGGAAGGCGCGACAGTTGTCCTGGTAACGCACGACGCCCGGGTGGCGGCCTATGCCGACCGCGAGGTTCTGGTCCGGGATGGCAAGATCATCAACCTGGCCGCGGCCCAGGTCAAGGCGGCAGACTAATGTACCGGCTTGGCCTGCGCCTGACCGTGCGCAGCGGCCGGGAAGCGCTTGTCCGCCTGCTGGTGACGGCAGGAGCGGTGGCTGTCGGCGTCGCGATCATGCTCTGCGTGCTGGCCGACTTCCACGCGTTCACGGCGACCAACAACAGGCCGGAGTGGGAGGCCACCCAGGGTCAACCGGTGAGCAGCGGCTACGCCTCGGCCTCGCACGCCGAGCTGTGGAACTACAGCAACGACATCTACCGGGGTCAGACGATCGAACGGCTCGATATCGCCGCACTGGGCCCGACGGCGCCAGTCCCGCCCGGCGTCAGCAAGCTTCCCGCCGATGGTCAGTACTACGCCTCGCCCGCCCTGGCGGCACTGATCCGCAGCACGCCGGCCGGTGAGCTGGGCGACCGCTTCCCTGGCCGCATTATCGGGACGATCGGGCGGGAGGCTCTGACAGGCCCGGACGAGCTTGTGATCTACATCGGCTATGCGCCTGCGAGGCTCGCCGGCCTGCCAGCGACGACAGTCGTTGGCAAGATCGCCACGGCGCCAGGGCGGCAGATCTGGACCCATTACTTCCGGGATGCTTTCGTCGTCGGAGCCATTGCGTTCCTGTTCCCGATTCTCATCCTCCTTGGCACGGCCACGCGGCTAGCCGCCGCGCGGCGCGAGGAGCGCTACGCGGCACTCCGACTGGTGGGTGCCACATCTGGCCAAATCAGCGTCATTTCCTCGGTCGATGCGATCGTGAGCGCCCTGCTTGGCGCGATTGCCGGAGTCGGCATCTTCATGCTGCTGCAGCCCGCCCTTGCCGACACCGCGATCACTAGCGCCCGGTACTTCGCTGACGAGGTCACGCCGACCGTTGCCGGATACCTGATCGTGCTGGTTGGCGTGCCAGTCGCCGCCGCGCTGTCCGCGCTGCTGTCCCTTCAGAGGGTGCGGATCTCACCCTTGGGCGTCAGCCGCCGGGTGACACCCCCCGCGCCCACCGCCTGGGCAATGGCCCCGCTGCTCGCCGGAATCGTCCTGTTCCTCCTCGGAGCGCAGATGACGAACCGGAGCGCCATAGGGGGACCCATCTACCTCGGGCTAATCCTGGTGCTCCTTGGCCTGGTCATGGCCGGCCCGTGGCTGACCGCGCAGATCGCCGACCTGGTAGCCAAGTCCGTGCGGGGCGCGTCGTCAGTGCTGGCCGCGAGGCGACTGTCCGATAACCCGAAGGCTGCGTTCCGGTCGGTCCGCGGCCTCGTGCTTGCCGTGTTCCTCGGCACCCTGCTCGCTGGCCTGCTGCCAGCGGTTGAGGCAGTCACTGCCACGCCGAGCGCCAAGGCGCTCAGCAATGTGCTGCTGGACGGCTTCACTGCCGCGCCAGTCTGCGGCAATGACGTCAATTGCACGGGAAACCCTGATTCGGCTGGTACCCAGCCCGGGGCCACCCTCCTTCAGCGCCGGATCGCGTTGGACGGCCTGCCCCCGCAGGCTGCGGCCGCGCTGCTGAGCGGGCTGCGGTCGTTCCGTGGTACCACAGTGATCCCCATCTACTCGCTGTCTCCGTCCAGCAGCTCCGCCCCCGCGCCGCCCGGCGGGCTCAACTCCGTCGGCCCAGGTGGCCCCGCTGAAGGCGTGATGAGCTGCGCGGGCCTGCGGGAACTGGCAGTGCTAGGCCGGTGCGCGCCCGGCCGCAGCGCAGTCGAGGTCGATGCCGGAATGCTGTTCGACGATAACCCCCGCTACAGCACCCAGCCGATCGCAGCGGCGTCAAGCCCGGCAGTATCCGACAACTTCCGCCAGCTGTACCTGCAGGCGGTCCTGGTCAAAGTGAACAGCGCGACCACGCTCGAAAGAGTCCGCACCTACCTGGTGACGCACGCGACCGAGTCTGCCTCCGGCACAGCACCGCGAACCTTCGGTGAGGCGGTCCAGGCCCGGGCGGCGGTCGCCGATACCGTCCAGCGGCTCATCTACATAGCGGTTGTCCTGACGCTGATCGTCGCGGGCTGCAGCCTCGCGGTTGCCGTGGGCGGCAGCCTGGTCGAGCGCAAGCGGCCGTTCACGCTGCTCCGGGTGACCGGCACGCCAACCTCGGCCCTGTACCGGGTCGTGCTGCTCGAGGCGCTGGTCCCGCTCGTGGCCGCGACCGTCGTCGCCGTGGCCGTTGGGTACGGCATGGCGGTACTGACCGTCAGCAGAGTGGCGCCGACTGGCACGCCAGTGCCAGTTCCCGGCCACTCCTACTTCCTCACCATGGGGATAGGCCTGGTCGTCTCACTGCTGGTGATTCTCGCCTCACTGCCGCTCCTTGGCCGCATCACCGGCCCCGACAACATCCGCTTCGAATAGCCAGCGAGGGCGACGCCCGGCGACGTTTCGGGCGCTTGTCACGAAACCTCTGGACTGCTGGCATCGCGAGGCCGGAGCAGTGCGGCAACGAGCTGGGGTGCTTGGGAGGGGGCGAACGGTTCACCGGACATCAGGCGCCCGTAGAAGATGGCTCCGAGCATGGCCTGCGCCGCGAGGTCGGGTTCGCAGCTGGCCGTGAACTCTCCGCTGCGAATGCCCCCGGCGATGAGCTCAGTTAGGCTCTGCCGTCTTCTGGCGGAGTAGCGATAGTGGAAGTCCCGCAGCCGCGGATCGTGACCTGCACCTTCGATTAGGGCGGGGATGCAGCGAGAGAACAACGAGTCAGCAGCTACCTCGGCGACGTGCTGGACGAGCATCGTGATGCGTTGCGCTGTCGTTCCCGTTGTCACGTCCGGCACGGCCTGTTCATGAGCGCTCTCGAACGCGTCGGCGATCAGGTCGAGCTTGTCGCGCCAGAGCCGATAGATGGTGGACTTGCCGACGTGCGCACGGGCTGCGACCGACTCGATCGTGAACGCGCCGTAACCTGACTGAGCAAGTTCCTCAAGCGCGGCCGCCCGGATTATCGTCCGGGACCGTTCCACGCGAGGATCTGGCCTTCTCGCCGGTAGGCCATCCATGTCCACCTGCTCCTCCATCAGGTCGCGGCAATACAACACATCTCTGATACGCACGCGTATCGCTGCGGTACGATGGCGTCTCACAGAGGTTACACGTAAGGAGCACGCCGATGGCGACGGTGAACGTGCGCTACATCGTCAACGACATCGATGAGTCGATAGCGTTCTACGAGCAGCATCTGGGTTTCCATCAGGACATGCATCCGGCCCCATCCTTCGCAATGATGTCGCGGGGCGACCTGCGGCTAGTGCTGAGCGCCCCCGGCGGCGGGCCCGGTGGGGGTCAGGCCATGCCCGACGGCACGCTCCCTTCGCCTGGTGGCTGGAACCGCTTCTCGATCGAGGTTACTGATCTTGAAGCTCTTGTCGATCGCCTTCGGCGGCAGGGAGCACGGTTCCGCAACGAGATCGTGTCCGGAGTAGGCGGCAAGCAGATCCTGCTGGAGGACCCGTCCGGGAATCCGGTCGAGTTGTTCGAGCCGACAGCCGCAGAGGCATGGCTGTCGCCGCGACCATCCTGAGAACTCCCGGCACTGCTCCAGTGTGCGGTCATGACTCTCGCCTACCGCTTGCGCCAAGCGAGTCAGCGCTTCTTACGCTTACGGCGTGGGCGACATCCGTGTGGGCACTGCATCGTGGACCGACCGGACGCTGATGGATTCTGGCTGGTACCCGCCGGAGGCGAACACCCCAGACAAGCGGCTGCGGTTCTATGCGAGCCGGTTCCCGCTAGTCGAGGTGGACGCCACCTACTACGCACTGCCCTCTGAGCAGACCGCCGTCGCGTGGGCCGCGCGAACCCCGGCCGGGTTCACCTTCAACATCAAGGCGTTCAGCCTCTTCACCCAGCATCCGACCCGTGTGGCCGCACTGCCGGCAGACTTGCGCGAAGCCGCTAGTGCGGTCGGGAAGGACACCGTGTACCAGCGCCAGGTTGACCAGGCCGTGGTGCAGCAAGTCTGGGAACGATTCCTGGCCGGGCTCGAGCCGCTGCGCCAGGCCGGCAAGCTTGGTTTGGTTCTGTTCCAGTACCCGCAGTGGTTTCCCATCTCGAAGGCAGGCAAGCAGTACATCCTGTCCTGCGCTCGGCAGATCGCCCCGCTGCGGGCGTGCGTCGAGTTCCGTAACCGCACGTGGATGACGCCAGAGAATCAGCCCGAGACGCTGGGGTTCCTGGCCGACAACGAACTGCCGTACGTGTGCGTCGACATGCCGCAGGGGTACGCGAGCTCGATCCCGCCCGTGCTCGCCGCCACGGCTGGCCTGGCCGTGGTCAGGCTGCACGGCCACTCGGACAAGTGGACCAGCCGCGACATCCACGAACGGTTCGGCTATAAGTACAGCGATGACGAACTTACGAGCTGGGCGCCAAGGATCGCTGACCTGGCCCGAGCCGCCGAGACGACCCATGTCCTGTTCAACAACTGCTACCGCGACTACGCCCAGGTGAACGCGCAACGCCTCGCCGAGCTGCTTGGCGGTCAGTAGCCAGCGCGGCCGACGACCGGAACGGAGACAGCGAGCCCGATGACCGACAGCCTGACCGCCGAACTGTGGGACGGCATCACCGACATCTACGCCGCGATCCTGGCACACCCGTTCGTCACCGGGCTGACCGACGGGAGCCTGCCGGCGGGCGCCTTCGCGTTCTACGTGGTCCAGGACGCGCTGTTCCTGCGGCAGTATGCCCGTGCGCTCGCGGGCGTGGCCGAGCGCGCGCCCGATGCCGCCGGAACGGAAATGTTCGCCCGTCATGCCGCAGACATCGTCGCAGTCGAGATGAGCCTGCACGACTCGCTCATGGCCGACCTCGACATCGACCCTGCGTCGGCTAACGCGGCCGAGGAAG
>JASHSO010000436.1 GCA_030038715.1 Streptosporangiaceae bacterium | reverse complement strand
GCCGCCGTAAGCAAGCTCGTGCAGGTTTGCCTTGCCGACGATGACCGCGCCGGCTGCGCGCGCTCCGGCCAGGCAGGCCGCGTCGGCCGCGGCAGACCCGGCTGTCTCGGCGACGGCTCTGCAGCCCGCGGTGGTCGGTACGCCCCGGACGTCGATCACGTCCTTGACAGCCAGCCGCGGACCCGTGCCTTGCTGGTTAAGCAGCGTGATGAAGGTTGCCACCGGCTCAACCTGCGGATTACGGCCGGCGTGCAGTGCGCAGCGCGACGGTGACCAGCGGCCGGGTGAACTCTCCGGCCGCGGTCTCCTGCTGGCTCAGCAGGAAGTCACGGATCCCGGCGAGCGTCCTGGCCCGCTCCGCCTCGTCCATGATCAGCAGCCGCGAGGTGGTGGCAATGGCGGCGACCAGCGAGTCGGCGCTGCGCAGCTGGCCATTACCGAACTCGCGCTCCTCGACCGGGGTAAACAAGCTGCTGCCTTCGCGCAGTACGCGATGGTCGGTAGTTTCATCCGGGGTTGCCCGCCAGCCTGACAGCGTTGTCCCGCTCTTGACCATCGCGGCGACCTTGGCGACCCAGTCGACCCGATCGTCATCCACGTTCCACAACCCGGCGAAAACACCGCCAGGTACCAACACCCTGCCGATTTCCGGCAGCGCCTGGTCCATGTCAAACCAGTGCATCGCCTGCCCGCACAGCACAGCGTCCACGGTCCGGTCCGGCAGCGGGAGCGTCTCGGCGCTGCCTTCGAGGGCGCGCGCTGCTGGCAGCTGGCGGCGCAGCTCGCTGAGCATTGCCGTATCCGGCTCTACGGCGATGACGTCGGCACCGAGGCGGGCGAGTGCGGCAGTCAGGATGCCGGTGCCGGCGCCCAGATCCAGCACCCGCAGCGGCTGGGCGTCGCTGACTGGTGCCAGGCACCAGCGGATTGCTGCTTCGGCGTAGCCAGGTCGGTGCCGCGCGTATTGCGCGGCAACCGCACCGAACGAAGAGGCACGCCGCAGCCGGTCGGTCGTCCCTGGCTGTGCTTCGTGTCGCTCTGCTGGTGTTTCCACCACTCGGCAATGTTATGACTCGTCGGCGTCGGCCGAGCTGCGGTTGACAGGCACCACGGAACCCGGTCGGCTCGGCACGGAAGCTCAGCCCGAAGGGACCGTATCGTAGTCCCATCCCGACCGGAGCCGACGCGAGCGCAGTTCCCCGTCCCCCTCGTGCCACGGCGCCGCTGAGTCGCATCCGCACGACCGGCGGTACGCGCCCGTCAGCCAGTCGTAGCTGAATTCGGCATCGCACACGCAGTAAAGACGGATGCGGCCATCCTGGTCGCTAGCGGACATAACCGCAGAATACCAGCGCGCGTCCGGTGGCAGAGTCCGATTGGCGAGCCGTCGCGCGGGCCGCTGTTGACTGCGGAAACGAACCTCGCGGCCTCGGCTAGCTGGTGCTGGCCGCGGCAACCCTTCGCCCAATGTCGGCGCGCAGGGCGTTCATGTCCACGCCAGCGTCGGCCAGCAGGGTTAGTGCGCCGTTGCGCTTCTGGTCCAGAATGCCGATCAGCATATGCCCGGACGAGATGTGCTGGTCGCCCAGCCGCTGGGCCTCGCGAACCGCCCTGACCAGGACGTCCCTGGCGTCGTCCGCGATCGGCCGCCGGTTGCGGCCGGGCGGGACGACTAGGTCAAGCGCGCCGGGCGCAAATGCGGCATCCGTTGCGCGCCGGACCGCGTCCAGGTCGATGCCGATCCGGGCCAACGCATCGCCGTCTAGGCCGGTCGGCTCGACGTGGCTGCCGCGCGGTATCCGCGCGCGCAGGTCGGCCAGGTCCAGGCCGGCGGCTGTCAGCGCGTCGGCGGCCAAGCCTGGCTCAGCCAGCAAGCCGAGCAGCACGTGCTCACTGCGGACCTTGTCCTGTCCCGCGTAACCGGCCTCGTTCTTGGCGGTGACGAACGCCTGCCGCGCGGCGGGTTCGAATCTCTCAAACACTGTCGCCTCCCGCTGGCCGGCGGCTGGTCAGGCGACGGCCAATGCCCTGGGCTGGCCGGCCCGCCAGCATCTTGGCGTACTTCTTGTGCACCGCCTGCTTGCTGACGCCCAGGTAGACCGCGATCTCCTGCCATGACCAGCCATGGCTTCGCGCGTTCCTGACTTGCAGCGTTTCCAGTCGCTCCGCCAGGTCCCGCAGCGCGCGCGCAGCTCGCAGGCCCTCGGCAGGGTCCTGTCCGCTGGCCGCCTCGGCCAGTCGCAAGTCGCTACTCACGTCGTCAATCTATGTTGACGATGTCCGCGTGTCAACCCATGTTGACTGCCGCCACGTTACGGTGGTTCTGGCGATCCACCGGGACAGCGGCGAGGGATCCGCGCGCCGAGGGACTTAGCCTTCGCGATAGCCGCGGCCAGCGTCAATCCCGGTCAGCGCGGCGAGAACATATTCGCCGAGGGATGCCAGGTCGTAGCCGCCCTCCTGGACGACAACGACCGGCCCGAGCTGGCCGATCAGCTCACCAGCGGCTCGGTAGCCGTCCGCGGTCACGACCAGCGGGCTCTCTGGATCGGTTGCGGCGGCATCGACACCGAGCGACAGGACAATCGCATCGGCTCGATGCGCCCGCACCTCGGCACACAGTTCGCTAACTGCCGCCAGCCAGGGTGCGTCGCTGCTGCCGGGCGCCAATGGCAGGTT
>JASHSO010000435.1 GCA_030038715.1 Streptosporangiaceae bacterium | reverse complement strand
TTCGAGAAGTACCCGCACCTGCACCAGCTGTTCAACGAAGCGACCAAGCTGGCCGGCGCCGGCGGCACCAAGGGCAGCACCGACGTAGCCAAGGCCGATGAGCTGCTCGGCAAGATCGACGAGATCGGGAAGATCTTCTGGGAGACCAAGCAGGGCTGAGCCGTGGCCGTGGCCGGCGGGCCGTGCCTGGCCCGCCGGCCGCGAGACCTGGCTCAATTTCCGGACCATCGCGCACGCCGATGCCAGAGCAGTCGCGCAGTCACTGTAAGTTGCCAAGAGGAGTTCGCGCCTGCCGCAGTAGGCGCTGGCTGACCCTGGGAGGGCTTAGTGACGGAGGAGCCTAGGTCAGCCCTCGGGGCCGCCGCTGTCACAGCGGTCGGGCCCGACGGAGCGGACGGGGGCGTTGCAGCCGACCCGGTGGCCGCCGTGTCTGTTCCCGAGTCGGCGACCCAGGACCGGGTCACCGTGCGGATGCCAGCCGACGGTGCTTATGTCTCGGTACTGCGAACCGCGACGGCGGGCCTCGCGGCCCGCCTCGACTTCACCCTGGACGACATCGAGGACCTGCGGATAGCCGTCGATGAGGCCTGCGCGATGCTGCTGGGACAGGCCGTTCCAGGTAGCAGTCTTGAGTGCACTTTCGCGCTCGGCCCGGACGAGATGACAATCTCGGTATCGGTGCCGTCGCTGAATCCGCGGCCGCCCGCCGGTGACACCTTCGCGTGGACTGTGCTGTGCGCACTCGCCGGCAGCGTAGCGGCGCAGGTGGGACCGGGCGACAGGCTCGCCATCGTGATGCGCAAGGGACGTCCTAGCCAAGGGTTGCCGTGACGGGGGATGCAGGTGACGGAGGAGGCAGAGGTCGCCTTGACCGACAAGTTCGAGATGATGTCGACCGCTCAGGGCAGGGGGACCAGTGCGGCTGACGACACTGACGGCATCGTGCCCGCGGTGCTCGAGCTTGCCGCCGGGGCGCAGCTTGACGATGACCTTCCCCCGGGACCACTGCGCGCACAGCACGGCCCGCGCGAACGCGGGCATGCCAGGGAGCTGTTCGAGCGACTGTCGTCGCTACCTCAGAACGACGCCGAGCGGCTGCAGATCCGCAGCGAGCTGGTCGAGTTGCACCTGCCGCTGGTGGAGTACCTGGCGCGCAGGTTCCGCAACCGGGGAGAGTGGCTTGACGACCTGACTCAGGTCGCGACGATCGGCCTGATCAAGTCCATCGACCGGTTCGACCTAGATCGCGGCGTGGAGTTCTCTACCTACGCGACGCCGACGATCGTGGGCGAGATCAAGCGCCACTTCCGCGACAAGGGCTGGGCTGTCCGGGTACCCCGGCGGCTGCAGGAACTCAAGCTGGCGCTGGCCAAGGCGATAAGCGAGCTTGCCCAGGGTCTGGGCCGTGCCCCTACCGTCGGCGAACTGGCCGAGCATCTCCAGATGAGCGAGGAGGACGTGCTGGAGGGGCTGGAGTCGGCGAACGCCTACTCGACAGTCTCCCTGGATGCGCCCGACTCTGGCGACGAGGACGCGCCCGCCGTCGCCGAGTCGCTGGGCATGGTCGACGACGCGCTGGAAGGCGTCGAGTACCGTGAGTCGCTCAAGCCCTTGCTCGAGCAGCTCCCGCCTCGTGAGAAGAGGATTTTGCTGCTGCGGTTCTTCGGGAACATGACACAGTCGCAGATCGCCACCGAACTCGGCATCTCGCAGATGCACGTCTCGCGGCTGCTTGCCAGGACGCTTGCCCAGCTGCGCGAGGGCCTGACCAGCGATGAGTAGCCCGAGGACTACTTCTTCGCAGACTTGTCCGCCCTTCCGGGAGTCAGCAGCTCCAGGCTGGCCGGGGCCAAGATAGCCGCGAAGCCGGCCACAGCCAGCAGCAGAGCCGGTATGCCCCAGTCGAGCCGACGCGACTGCACCAGGTAGATGCCCACGATTCCGATGAAGAGCTGGGTCAGCATCGCCGGTGTTCGTGTCCAGCGCCTGCCTGCACGGAGCGACCTGGCGACCAGGGCAAGGGCTATCGCGGTGCAAAAGCCGATCACCGAGATGGCGATGCCGCTGGCCAGGTGGTAGGCGTGGCCTGTTCCGGCATCGACGGCCGCCAGGACGGCCGCGACCAAGACTCCAGCGGCCTCCAGCGCCTGCACCAGCGCGGCCGCTAGCACGGTCCTGGGCGGCTGGACGGCCGCATCGCGCCCGGCAGCCTGGCTCTGCGGGGGCCCCACCCTGGCCTTGCCAGCCGACTGGCTAGCCTTGGCGCGTGCGCGCGCTCTTGATCGTGAACCCACACGCCACCTCCACCACCCGGACGCGCAGCGATGTTATCGTCCGGGCTCTCGCCTCTGCCGTCGACCTTGAGGTTGTCCAGACACGTTACCGGGGCGACGCGACAAGGGTCGCCGCCGCCGCCGCCGCTGACAAGTTCGGGCTGGTGATGACGCTCGGTGGTGACGGAACAGTCAACGAGGCGGTGAACGGGCTGCTCTCCGGCGCCGACGGCAGCTCCCCGGATGCAGCGCAGCTGCCGGCACTGGCCGCGCTTCCCGGCGGCAACGCCAACGTATTCACCCGCTCGCTGGCGCTGCCGCCTGATCCGGTCGACGCTGCGGGCCTGCTCATCGAGGACCTGGTGGCGGGCAGAGAGCGCTATATCGGACTGGGCACGGCCAATGGGCGCTACTTCACCTTCAACGCCGGCCTTGGCCTGGACGCGGAAGTGGTGCGGGCCGTCGAGGGCCGTCGCGCACACGGCGAGGCAGTCACGATCGCGCTGTTCGCGCGGATGGCGCTGCGCCAGTATTACCGGCTCACTGACCGGCGGCAGCCGGCCATCTCCATCGTGACGCCGGCCAGCCTGTCGGCCAGGCCGGTGTACGTCTGCG
>JASHSO010000434.1 GCA_030038715.1 Streptosporangiaceae bacterium | reverse complement strand
GAGACGGTCGAGCTCGCCGGCTATCAGGCCGCCTACGACGGGCTGGTGCTGCGCGTCTGACAGCGCGGGGCAAGCACGCCAGCTCAGTCTGCCGTCAGTTAGGCCCGAGTACCCATGGGAG
The DNA here is from genome assembly GCA_030038715.1 of Streptosporangiaceae bacterium. Classification (GTDB taxonomy): domain Bacteria; phylum Actinomycetota; class Actinomycetes; order Streptosporangiales; family Streptosporangiaceae; genus JAJYUU01. Next base: position 2,704 of record JASHSO010000434.1, on the reverse strand, counting down.
GGCAGCCTGCTCGGGGCACCCGTTCCCAAAAATGCGTTGCGTCGCCCGGTAGCCTGTTTGCCGTGAAGGTCAGCCTGCAGAGCGCTGCCGCGCGAGCTATCAGCTCGCCGGTTGCTGCTGCCTGACCTTTCTGACCGCTGGCGACCGGAAACGGATCGCCGGCGCCGTTGTCCTCTCCGCGTCATCGGCCGCGCCAGCCGCACTGTTTCCGGCGCCATGACCGAGAGAGGCGCCTTGCCATGGACTGCGACCAGACTGTCTTGACTTTCATCGAGTTCTTCGCCGAACGTGGCCACGAGCTGACCAAGGGCAGCTCGCTGCTGCCGCCCCAGGGCGACTCGGTGCTCTATACCTCCGCTGGCATGCAGCCGCTGACGCGGTACCTGGAGGGCGCGCCGCATCCACTGGGCGCCCGGCTGGCCGGGGTGCAGCGCTGCCTGCGAACCACCGACCTGGACGACATCGGCGACTACACGCACCTGACCGTGTTCGAGATGCTCGGCTCATGGTCGCTTGGCGACTACGGCGGGCCGCAGAGCCTGCGCTGGGGTCTTGAGCTGATGTCCGCCGGGTTCGGGATCGAGCAGGGCCGGCTGTATGCCACGGCGTTCGGCGGGAACGACGAGGTGGGGCCCGACATCGACGCCGTAGCGACCTGGCGCGAGCTCGGGCTGCCCGTCGAGCTGGGTGGGCCGCAGAACTGGTGGTCCAACGGCCCGACAGGACCGTGCGGTCCGGACTCGGAGATCTTCGTGTGGATGCCGGACGGGCCGCCAGCGGGCAGTCCGCTTACCGATGAGCGCTGGGTCGAGCTCTGGAACCACGTCACTATGCGTTACCGGCGGCTGAACGACGGCCGGCTCGAAGCACTGGCGCGACCGAGCGTAGACACCGGGATGGGGCTGGAGCGGCTGCTCATGGTCACCCAGCGCGTCGGCTCGGTGTTCGAGACCGACCTGATCGCGCCGTGGCTGTCCGCCCTGCTCGGCCTGTGGCCAGGCCTGGCGGGGAACGGCGGGCGCCCGTTGCGGATCGTGGTCGATCACCTGCGGTCGGCGGTCGCGGTGATCGGCGACGGCGTGCTGCCCGCCAGCAACGGCCGGGGCTACGTGCTGCGTCGGCTGCTCCGCCGGGCCCTCATCGAGCTGTGGCACGCAGACCGCTCGGCGACGCTTGCTGACCTGCCGCCCGGCCTGGTCGAGCAGACCCTGGATCACTTCGGCCAGCAGGCCGGGCCTGGCTTTGTCGGCGGCGTGCTCGCGGCCGAGCAAGGCCGGTTCGCCGAACTGCTGACGCGCGGCCGCGCTGTGTTGCGCCGGCTGTACCCGGACGGGGCGCTGACGGAGCGTGACTACCGGTTCCTGCACGAGACGCACGGGCTGCCGGGCGAGATCGTCACCGAGCTGGCAGCAGAGCTGCGGCCGTGACCGGCTCGTTTCGCGGCGTCGCTGACCGATGTCGCAGTGCGCAGCGCCCTGGATAGGGTAGCCGCAGCCGCCAGCGTCGGCGGCTGCGCTTGCCGAAGGAGGCTGGATGTCTGCGGAGTCAGTGGCGATCGTCGGAGGCCGCGTGGTGCCCGTGGTGGGCGAGCCGGTCGATGCCGGGACGGTACTTGTGCAGGACGGCAGGATCGCCGCGGTCGGAGTCGGCGTGACGGTTCCCGACGGCGTACGCGTCGTCGATGCCTCCGGCTCGTGGGTACTGCCGGGGTTCGTCGAGGCGCACGGTCACGTCGGCGTGCACGAGGAGGCCGAGGGCTGGGCAGGCAGTGACACCAACGAACTGACCGACCCGGTGACCGCCCACGTGCGCGCCCTGGACGCGATCAACCCCGCCGACATGGGCTTCCGGGACGCGGTGTCGGGCGGAGTGCTCGCGGTGAACGTGAACCCCGGCTCCGGAAACCCGATCGGCGGCCAGACCGTGGCGATCAAGTGCTGGGGCCGCACCGTCGACGAGATGCTGCTGCGCGAGCCGTCCGGCCTCAAGTCTGCGCTGGGCGAGAACCCCAAGCGCGTGTATGGCGAGCAGAAGAAGACGCCGAGCACCCGCCTGGGCGTCGCGGCCGTAATCCGGGGGGCTTTTGTCGATGCGACCAACTACCTGCAGCGCATCGAGGCGGAGCAGCGCAAGCCGGAAGACGAGCGCAAGCCGGTCGACCGCGATCTGAAGCTTGAGGCGCTCGGCCGGGTACTGCGCAGGGAGATCCCCTGGCGGCAGCACTGCCATCGGGCGGACGACATCGCCACGGCGATGCGGATCGCCCAGGAGTTCGGTTACCAGCTCGTGATCGACCACGGCACGGAGGCACACCTGCTGGCCGACGTGATTGCCGCGCGAGGCATTCCGGTGGTCATCGGCCCGCTGTTCACCAGCAGGTCCAAGGTCGAGCTGCGGAACCGGTCGCTCGCCAATCCCGGCAAGCTGGCCGCCGCCGGGGTGACGATCGCGATCACCACCGACCATCCGGTGGTGCCGATCAACTTCCTGGTGCACCAGGCCTCACTCGCGGTCAAGCACGGCCTGGACGCGGACACGGCGCTACGTGCGCTGACTATCAACCCCGCTAGGATCGCCGGCGTCGACGGTCGGCTCGGCTCGCTTGAGCCCGGCAAGGACGCCGACATCGTGATCTGGTCGGGTGACCCGCTTGACGTGCTCAGCCGGGTACAGCGCGCGTTTGTAGACGGCGCGGAGATCTACA
>JASHSO010000038.1 GCA_030038715.1 Streptosporangiaceae bacterium | reverse complement strand
CCAGCTCTGCCGTTACGCCAGAGAGCAGGATCTGGCCGCCGTGTGCGACCGCTTCCAGCCGGGCTGCCCGATTCACAGTCGGCCCGAAGTAGTCGCCGTCGCGTTCCTCGCACGTCCCGGTGTGCAAGCCCATCCTGACCCGGATCGGCCGGCTCGTCGGCCAGTCCTGCGCACCCATGGCCTGCTGCCCTAGCAGAGCCGCCTGCACCGCCGACGGCGCGGTCCAGAACGAGGCGCAGAACGCGTCTCCCACGGTCTTGAACACGTAGCCGCCGGCGCTCTCGATCGCGTTCCTGAGTATGCCGTCATGCCTGCGCAGCGCCAGCGCCATCTGCTCGGGCTGCGACTCCCACAGTCGGGTAGAGCCCTCGATATCGGTGAACAGGAATGTCACAGTGCCCGAGGGGATGGCAACCGGCTGGCCCACGTGCGAAGGATAACGTGGAAGCGCCTTACCCTTCCGTTCGTGACCGAAGACGGGAACGGGAGGCCCCGGCTGACTGCGCTCCTCGACCACTGGCGATCCGAGCTGGCCGCGTGGGCGATCCCCGAACACATCACAGCTGCGGTCAACGAGTCGCCGTGGGTGTTGCCGCGGCAAGTGTTCGCCCGCCGAGCCGATCGGCTCGCCGCAGCACCGTCCGGTCCATCATTCCGCCGGGCCTCCGACTCACTGCAGGTCCCGGGCAGCGTCCTGGACGTCGGAGCCGGGGCGGGCGCCGCATGCCTGCCACTGCTGCCCAGGTGTACGGCCCTGACCGCGGTGGATGCACGGCCGGACATGCTCGGGCTGCTCGCGCGGCGAGCCGCCGATCGCGGCGGCCCGCCGCCCAGGCTCGTGGCAGGCCCTTGGCCCGACGTCGCAGCCGAGGCCGGCCAGGCCGACGTGGTTACCTGCCACCACGTGGTCTACAACGTGCCGGACGTCGAGCCGTTCCTTGCCGCGCTTACCGCGGCCGCGCGACGCACGGTGGTCGTCGAGCTGACTGCTAGCCACCCGCTGGTCAGTCTCAATCCGCTGTGGCTGCGGTTCCATGGCCTACGCCGACCCGACGCGCCGACCGCGGACGACCTGCTGGCGATCCTCGGCGCGATGGGCCTCCGCGCCGACCATGAGCGGTGGCAGCGGCCGGCCGCGCACGACTACGAGAGCTTCGCTGAGCTTGCCGATGTCACCCGCAGACGGCTCTGTCTCCCGCCGGAACGCGCTGCCGAGGTGGCGCAGGCACTCGCCGAGTTGGGCATCGACCCGCAGCGGCCGATGGATCTGGGCTCGTCCGGCCGTGAGCTGGTCACGGTCTGGTGGGAAGGCCGCGCACTGGGGTAGGCACTGTGGGCGAACCCGGCACGTTCCCTTATTGGCGCGCAGCCGATTTGGCTGCTGCGCCGTCTTGCAGGTAGAGACGATGGGGACAACGGACGGCGATTGGGCGGATCGAATGAGTGAGTGGCCGGACGACTGGTTCCGCGACGGGCAGCCAGCTGCCAGCGCAGGAGCTGCGGACAAGACTGTGTCCATCCCGGCGGGCGGGCAGGAAGCGCAGCCCACTCTGCAGCACTCCGGCGCGGAAGCCGCGACACCCGGGGCATGGCCGCAGCAGCCGCCAGCCAACTCCGCCGAGACTGGCGCACCGCCGGCGTCCCCGTACCGGACCGCACCTGGCGGCCCGGGCCGGCTGGGCCCGAGTGGCTGGCGGCGCTGGGTGCGCCCGCGCCGGATCATCGCGGTGCTCGCCGTGGTCATCGCCCTGCTGCTGGCCGGCACGGTCGGGAGCTACTTCTACCTGAACTCCAAGCTGAACCGGGCCAACGTCCTGGTCAGTTATCCAGGCAGGCCGGCTCTAGGCGCGGGCACGAACTGGCTCATCGCCGGCTCGGACAGCCGGCAGGGGCTCACTAAGGCGCAGGAGCGTGAGTACTCAACTGGATACGTGTCCGGTGGGCGGTCAGACACGATCATGATCTTGCATGTGCCGGCCAATGGCGGTCGGCCTGTGCTGGTCAGCGTGCCACGCGATTCCTACGTCGACATTCCCGGCTACGGCTACAACAAGATCAACGCCGCGTTCGCCTTCGGCGGGCCGGCGCTGCTAGCCAAGACCATCCAGACCGTCACTGGCCTGTACATCAACCACTTCATGGACATCGGGTTCGGCGGATTCGTGCGGGTCGTCAATGACGTCGGCGGCGTGCGCATGTGCCTGATCACGCCGCTGCGCGATGCGGCCTCCGGGATCAACCTGAAGAAGGGCTGCCACAACTTGAACGGCGGCCAGGCCCTAGCCTACGTGCGCGACCGGCACAGCTTCGCCACCGAGGATTTGCAGCGCGAGCAGGACCAGCGGCTCTTCCTCAAGGCCCTGCTGAGCAAGATGACTAGCCTGGGCGTAATGCTGAACCCGTTCCGTGCCTTCCCGGCGGCCAGCTCGGCGGCGGGCGCGCTGACGGTCGACCAGTCGACGAACCTGTACAACTTGGTTCAGGTCGCGATGGCACTGCGGGACCCGATCACCACGACGGTCCCGATCGCCAACGCCAACTACTCGACTGCGGTCGGCGACTCCGTGCTGTGGAACTCGGCCCAAGCCAAGCAGCTGTTCAACGACCTGCGAACCGACACCAAGCTGCCGAAGTACCTGGTCACTGGGTCGCGGCAGCTCTAGTCGGCCCGCACACGCGGCAACGATGCGGCCTCACTGCCCGCGGAGTGCACGGTCCGACCCTGTGCGCAGCCCCGACCCTGTGCGCAGCCCCGACCCTGTGAGCAGCCCCGACCCTGTGCGCAGGCCCGACCCTGTGAGCAGCCCCGACCTGTGCGAGATCCGACCGTGTAACGGTTCCAGTCATTTTACCGTCTGGTATATGCCGTTTTGCGGTCACCCTACGCTTACGAAGTCGGTAGCGCCCAGCGATGAGGTCGCTAGGACGACCGTGGGCC
>JASHSO010000433.1 GCA_030038715.1 Streptosporangiaceae bacterium | reverse complement strand
CTCCTGGAAGGCGTCGCTGCCGATCAGGCTGGTACCGACCTGACCGGTTATCGCGACCATCGGGACCGAGTCCATGTACGCGTCAGACAGCGCGGTCACCAGGTTGGTGGCACCGGGCCCGCTGGTGGCCATGCACACACCCGGCCGGCCGGTGGCCCAGGCGTAGCCCTCGGCCGCATGCCCAGCACCCTGCTCGTGCCGGACCAGCACATGACGCAACGAGGACGACAGCAGCGGGTCGTAGGTCGGCAGGATCGTGCCGCCGGGGAGCCCGAAGACTACTTCGACACCCTGCTGTTCAAGGCTGCGGACAAGTGCCTGGGCCCCAGTAAGCTGCTGCACTTCGAGCTCCTCAATTGCATGTGTTTGGTTGTCCGACTAATTGCTTGGGGATCCAACAAAAAACCTCCCTGCCGTCCGGCAAAGAGGTCGTAGCGCGAGCCCAGAGGGCGTCGCGCTACGTGATAATAAGTACGAGATGCTGGCGGAGGCCGCTCACTACTTTTTCCTTACCTGGGTGTTCTATATAGCTGCCGGTTTATCGTAGCCGACCTGTTTGGCTCAGGTTACACAATACAGCAGTATCACGTGCCGTCGGCCGCACCGGGGGCCAGTGCCGGCAGCCACGATCCTCGGCCGGCCTCGTAGCCGGCTATCTCGGCCTCGTACTGCAGCGTCAGGGCGACGTCGTCCAAGCCCTCCAGCAGCCGCCATTGTGCGAAGTCGCTCAGCTCGAACGGCTCGCTCAGCCCGGCGGGCGCGATCGTCACGACTCGCGCCGCCACGTCGACTGTGACCTCCGCCGCGGGGTCCACGGCGAGCGCCGAGAATAGCCTGGTCGCGGCGTCCGGTGTCACCTGCGCGAGCGCGAGACCGGCGCTGATGCTGTTATTGCGGAAAATGTCGGCGAAACCCGACGCCACCACCGCCCGGAAACCGAAGTCTTGCAGCGCCCAGACCGCGTGCTCCCGAGACGAGCCGCACCCGAAATTCGCCCCGGCCACCAGGATCTTCGCGGTCTCCGCTCCCGGCCGGTTGAGCGCGAAGTCCGGGTCCTTGCGCCAGGCCTCGAAGAGCCCAGTGGCAAAGCCGGTCCGCTCGACCCGCTTCAGCCAGGCTGCCGGGATGATCTGGTCGGTATCGACGTCGTTGCGCTCGAGCGCGACCGCGCGACCGCTGATCCGCTGTACCCCGGCCATCACAGTTCTCCCTCGGTTGCCGCGCTGCCGCTCATCGCAGGTCCTCTGGCGCAGTGAAGTGACCTGCCACCGCGGTCGCTGCCGCCACCGCCGGAGACACCAGGTGGGTGCGCCCGCCCGGGCCCTGCCTGCCCTCGAAGTTCCTGTTGCTGGTCGAAGCCGACCGCTGTCCTGGCAGCAGGATGTCGCCGTTCATGCCCAGGCACATCGAGCAGCCCGCCGACCGCCATTCAAAGCCGGCGTCGGTGAAGTGCTTGTCCAGTCCCTCGGCCTCCGCTTGCGCCTTGACCCGGGCCGAGCCTGGCACCACGAGCGCGCGGACGCCCGGGTGTACCGTGCGGCCGCGCACGACCTCGGCCGCGGCGCGCAGGTCCTCGAGCCGCCCGTTGGTGCACGAGCCGATGAACACCGTGTCCACCACGATGTCCCTGATCGCTGTGCCTGGCTCCAGGTTCATGTAGGCCAGCGCCCGCTGCGCCGCCTGCCGTGCGGCCGGCGCTAGCGCGCCAGGGTCGGGTATCACGTCGTCGATCGACACCGACTGGGCCGGGTTGGTGCCCCAGGTGACCGCCGGGCGCAGCGCCGACGCGTCGATGTGGATCTCGTGATCGAACGTGGCACCCTCGGCGGTGGCCAGGGACCGCCAGTCGTCCAGCGCGCGCTCCCACAGCGCGCCGCGCGGGCTGTGCGTACGGCCCTCCAGGTAGCCGAACGTGGTGTCGTCGGGCGCGATCATGCCGGCCCGGGCGCCGCCTTCGATGGACATGTTGCAGACGGTCATCCTGCCGTCCATCGACAGCGCGCGGATCGCGCTGCCGCGATACTCGATCACCGAACCGACACCCCCGCGGACGCCGAGCGCGCGGATGATGCCGAGCGCGATGTCCTTGGCGGTGCAGGAGGCTGGCAGCTCGCCGTCCACCGTGACTGCCATAGCGGCTGGCTTGGCCTCACGCAGCGTCTGCGTGGCCAGCACGTGTTCGACCTCGGTGGTGCCGATGCCGAAGGCGAGCGCGCCGAACGCGCCGTGCGTGGAGGTGTGGCTATCGCCGCAGACGATGGTCATGCCCGGCTGGGTCAGCCCGAGTTGCGGGCCGATCACGTGCACGATGCCCTGCTCGATGCTGCCCAGCGGGTACAGGGTGATGCCGTGCTCGGCGCAGTTGCGCCGCAGCCTCGATACCTGCTGGGCCGCCAGCGGGTCGTCGATCGGCCAGTCGTCGGTGGCAGTGCCGAACCCCGTGGTTGGCACGTCGTGATCCATCGTGGCCACCGTGAGGTCGGGGCGCCGCACCTTACGGCCGGACAGCTCGAGGCCCTCGAACGCCTGCGGCGAGGTGACCTCGTGCACGAGGTGCATGTCGATGTACAGCAGCGCGGGCTGGTCCTGCGGGCTGGCCACGACGTGGCGGTCCCAGACCTTGTCGAACAGGCGTCCTGTCATCTGTCATCGGCTTTCTGATCCGGCCACCCGGTTCCGGCCCGAACAGCGCGGTCCCGGCTGCTCCCGACCCTACCGTTGTCTCAAGTAATGAGATAACGTGATCAGGATATGGACAGCATACGCGGGGTGCCGCCCATCCAGACCACCGGGGTTGGCGTGCTTGACCGCTGCGTAGCCCTGCTCAGCCTGCTCGCGGCCGGACCGCAGTCGCTGCGGCGGTTGTCCGAGCGCAGCGCCCTGCCACGGCCGACGGCCCACCGGCTGCTTGTCGCGCTGGAGGCGCACAGACTCGTCACCAGGAACGCGGCGGGCGAGTTCCGGCTCGGTCCGCGGCTCACCGAGCTAGCTGTCCTGTCTGGTCCCGAGCTCGACCTGGCCGGGCTCGCCGGGCCCGTGCTCGCCGGACTGCACGAGACCACTGGCGAGAGCGTGCAGCTGTATGTCCGCTCGGGCGAGTTCCGGCTGTGTGTCGCGGCCAGGGACGCTGGCACCGGCCTGCGCGACAGCGTGCCCGTCGGCGCACTGCTGCCGCTGGCGGCGGGCTCCGGCGGCAAGGTGCTGCT
>JASHSO010000432.1 GCA_030038715.1 Streptosporangiaceae bacterium | reverse complement strand
GAAGCCTGCGGATATCGCGGCGGGCCAGCTCGTCGGGCGGCAAGCTGGCCGGGTCGAGTAGCTGCTCCTTAGGGAGACGGGCGGCCGCGTCCAGTCCTCCCAACCCAGCCGCGATGAGTGAGCCGACCACGAGGTAGGGGTTGGCGGCCAGGTCGAAGCACTTGACCTCCAGGTTAGCCCGCTCATCCTGCTCGCCCGCCGAACCAGTGACAAGGCGTAGGGCCGCTTCCCGGTTCTCCCGGCCCCAGCACTGGAAGACGCCCGCCCAGTGCGAGGGGACCAGGCGGAGGTAGCTTGCCACGCTGGGCGCGCCGATCCCGGTCAGCGCAGGCAGCGCGTTGAAGATGCCGGCCGCGAACGCTTCTCCGTCGGGAGTCAGGCCATGCGGCCCGGGCCCGCCGGTCAGCAAGTTCTGCCCGTCGCGCCAAACGCTGAGATGCACATGGCCGCCGTTGCCCACCGAGCCTGCCACCACCGCCGGCGCGAACGAAGCTCGCAAGCCGAAGGCCGCCGAGACAGCGCGGATGGTCTGCCGGACCAGCACGCTGTCGTCCGCCGCGCCGACCGGATCCGCTGCGGCCACTGAGATCTCCAGCTGGCTCGCGGCGTACTCCGGATGGAACTGCTCAACTTTGATGCCCTGGCGCTCCAGCGCTCCGACGACGTCACGTCCATAGTCTGACAATTCGATCACGCGGGTCATGCCGTAAGCCGGCCCGGTGCAGGCCGGGACGAAGCGCCCGCCGTCTTCGGTGCCCACAGCCCATTCCACTTCGAAGCTGGCCCGCAGCTCCAGGCCTCGCCGACTTGCTTCGCCGGTCATACGGCGCGCGAACGAGCGCTGGCAACCGGCGTGCACCCGGCCCTCCTGGGTGTAGCGATCGACCGGGGCCCAGGCCCAGCCGGGCTGCGCGGCCAGCACGGCCACCCGGTCCAGGTCGGGGAGTAGGCGCAGGTCACCGACTGGGCCCCCGATGTATTCGCTCGTAGTGATGTCGTCGTTGACCACGAATACGTCGAACACCGGCGAGATCCCGACCCCCCAACCAGCGGTTCGCTCCAGACGCCCAAGCGGGATCGTCTTCACCCGGCCGATGCCAGCGTTGTCAACCCAGCTCAGCGCGATCATGGTGACACCAGCCGCGCCCAGGCGCTCGGCCGCTGGCGCCGCTCGGCAGGCGCGCTCGGCTCGCCCGGCCGGGTCCAGCACGACTGGACCGAGTTCATCCAGGCCTGCAGCGGACTCCTCCGGCCACACTTCGTTAGCGCCCGGTGCCTCGGCGCTACCAGCCGGCGTAGTCACCCAGCACCTCGTCGCTCACGTCGCCCGCCTCCACCTCGCCGATCGCCTGGTCCAGGATTGCCACGCCCTCGTCCACTTCGGCTTCGGTCATGACCAGCGGCGGGGTGATCTCCATGACGTTCGAGTAGATGCCGCCATAGAAAACGATCAGTCCGAGCTCGAAGGCCCGGTACACGATCTTGGCCATCTCACGGTCAGCGGGCTGCCTTGTGGTGCGATCGCGCACGGTCTCCAGTCCCAGCATCAGGCCCAAACCGCGAACGTCCCCGATCAGCGAATGCCGATGCTGCAGCTCGCGGAGACGAGCCAGCAGGTAGTCACCTGTGCGGGCGGCCTGCGCGACGAGACCGAGTCGGTCGACTTCATCCAGGTGCGCTAGCGCAGCCGCGCAAGCCACAGGGTTGCCAGCCATCGTGAACATGTTGATAGCTGGCGCGACATCTAGGAGCTCTCGGCGGCCTACCACGGCGCTGATTGGCATGCCGGCGCCCATCGACTTGCCCAGCGAAACAGCATCCGGGACCACACCGAAGTGCTCGAAAGCGAACATCCGGCCCGACCGGCCGAACCCGGTCTTTACCTCGTCGATCAGCAGCATGATCCCATGCTGACGGCAGACCCGCTCCAGACCCTGGAGGAACCGCGGCGGCGGAACGATGTCACCGCCGTCGCTTTGCACCGGCTCCACGATGACGCCTGCGGTGTCCTCGGGCGGGCAGATCGTGCGCAGGATGTAATTCTCCAGATAGTCCAGCACGGCGTCCCCAGGGTCGCGGCCTGCGCCGAACACCGGCCGATATGGATCGGGATAGGGAATCTTGATCACGTTCGCGCCGCCGCCCGCCTTCGCCTGCGCGGTGTGCCCGCTCAGGCCGGCCGAGCCAGCGGTCTGGCCGTGGTAGCCGCCGATGAACGAGATCATGCGCCGTCGACCCGTTGCCAGCGGCACCAGCTTGGCCAGGCAGTCGTTCGCGTCCGAGCCATGCAGCCCGTACCAGACCTTATGGTCGTAGTCGCCAGGTATCAGCGCGGCCAGCCGCTCGCCGAGTTGCACGCTGGGTTCGTTCAGCATCGAGGTCAACGTACCGAACGAGGTCCGCACGAACTGGGACGCGACAGCCTCGCGGACGCGCGGGTTGCCGTATCCCAGGTTTGCCACTGCCCAGCCGGCGGAGAAGTCTAGCCGGGTGACACCCCTCGCGTCGGTGATCCGGCATCCGTCCGCGCTGGCGATTACTAGCGGGAAGAACCGTACCTTCATCACAGACGCGAGGTACTTGGCATCGAGTTCCATGATCTTCGCGGTGTCCAAGCGTCGCCTCCTCCTGACCCAGGGCTAAACCTGCGGCGTCTCTGGAGCCATCAGCCCGAGGACTCGGCCAGGGGATCAATCGGCCGGGACCCGTCCTCCGTGACGGTCTCCGCGGCCACTGCGTCTTCCTGGCTACGCCACGCCGCGCCATGGGTGAATACCCGCCGCGCGAAGCCCA
>JASHSO010000431.1 GCA_030038715.1 Streptosporangiaceae bacterium | reverse complement strand
AACCCGCTGCCGCACGGGCTGCACGGACCAACTCGTTGGAACTCCGGAAGTTGCTGAGCTTCGACGGCCGAGTTCTGGCCATCCGCTCCACGAGCCTGCGCTCAAACGCGGTGCGACGAAACCCGGGGCGGGTACCTTTTTGACGGCGGACCGGCCCGACCGATCGAATGGGCTCGTGAGTCCCCGCAAGATCCGCGCCGACCAGGCCGACATCGAAACACCGCTCGTCCGCGAGCTGGTGGCCGCGCAGTTCCCGCGGTGGGCCGCGTTGCCGCTGGAGCCGGTCGAGTCCAGCGGATTGGTGAACGCGATCTACCGCCTCGGTACCGATCTATCCGTACGGCTGCCGCTCCGGCCCACGATCACCGACGAAGTCCGACGGGAGCAGGCGAAACTCGCGGCACTCGCGCCGCTCCTGCCTGTGGCCATCCCTTCTGTCGAGGCGATCGGCTCACCCACCGACGCGTTCCCGGGCGAGTGGTCCGTCCACCGCTGGCTCACCGGTACGAACCCCTCCCCCGACGCGCTCGCCGACCCACGCCAGCTGGCGACGGACCTCGCGGCGTTCGTCGACGCGTTCCGGCGGATCGACCTGCCAGACCGGCCGCCAGCGTATCCGGGCGAGCGCCGGACGCGAGCTCCGCTGGTCTCGATGGACTCCTCGACGCGGAAGGCGATCGGCGAGCTAGATGGCCTGATCGACACTCGCGCAGCGCTGGCGTCGTGGGAGGAGTCGCTCGCGGCGCCATACGACGGGCGCGAGGTGTGGGTGCACTCGGACCTGACGGCGAGCAACATGCTCGTATCGGCGGAGGGCCGACTGACCGCGGTGATCGACTTCGAGACGTGCGGTGTCGGCGATCCGGCGTGCGACCTGTTCCCCGCGTGGTGCCTGCTGCCCGCGAACGTCCGCGACGAGTTCCGTGCGGCGCTGGACGTGGACGACGCGACGTGGCTCCGCGGACGCGGGCGCATGCTGTCCCAGGCCCTGGGCTATTTGCGGGACTGCAGGGACACCAACCCGACGCTCGCGAACTACGCGCGGCGCGCCGTCGGCGAGGTGCTCGCAGCTCCTCGGTGAGCTGTCGACGGTGAAGATGCGAAATGCGGGCCTCCGACTGCTAACAGTCGGCATAACGCGCAACATCCACGCAGCGAAGTCGAGCCGGAGCCGGTGGGCTGGACCGAGCCGAGCAGCATGATCACCTGGCTCGGGTGCCTGACCTGGCCCGGCGCGACAAGCGCGAACTCGTCCGACAGGTTGCTGGGGTCTTGCACGATGCCCGTCACGCGCCAGCTCGGGCCGGCGGCCCGCCAGGTGCCGCCCACGTGCGGGTCGTACAGGATCGCCACCTGGCTGGTCAGCGCAACCTGACCGGGCGGTCGAGGCTGTCCTCGCGGGAGCGCGCGTCGAGCCACAGGGAGCTATGTCGCGGACTGGGGCTCGCACGGCAGAATTCAGTCAATGGGCATCCAACAGCAGCCAGCTCCCCTCGTACTCGCGCCCGGAAGCGGAACCCGCTACGAGGCTCGCGGGAGCGAGATGGTTTTCAAAGCACTTGCTTCGACAGCCGCTGGCCGCTTTTCGCTCATGGAGCGCACGCTTCCCCCCGGCGGCCGAATGCCGCCCGCTCATCACCACATCGACAACGATGAGGCCTATTACGTCCTTGACGGCAACGTGACGTTCTTGCTCGATGAGGAAGAGGCCGTTGGCTCCGTGGGGTACTGGGTGCTGGTGCCCGGAGGCCTCGCCCATACTTTCGGCAACCGAGCTACTACCCCGGCACGCCTACTCGTGATCCATGCTCCTCCGCTCGATGCGTACTTCGCGGAGCTGCACAACCTATGGCACCGCGACGAGCCCCCCTCGGCCGAGGAAGAACGCGCCTTGATGGCCCGACACGGCATGCGTCCGGCCTGAGTCCCCGCCCGCTTCACCACGAGACCGCGGCCGCGACAAACCACGCACCGTCGAACAGCACCGCACCGCCAAGTTCCCCGGCCAGCTGGTCGGCGGCGAAGTAGCGCTTGTAGACGCGATGGCGAGAACCGTCGTTGAGTACCCGCTCCTGCCACTGCTCGGGATCGACCCCTGGACGCCGAGCGGAGTCGACCACGACCAGCTCACCAGCCACCCGCCGGGCCTCGATCAGGAATGCGTGCCGCTCGAAAGGTGCGAGGTGGCCGTAGAAATGGCCGCTGAACACCCGGTCGCAGGCGTGGTCGGCCACAGCCAAGTGCAGGCCGTCACCGACGATCGCCAGCCCGCTGAGGAGGCGGGACTGGGCGATTGCGACCATGGCCGGGCTCTGGTCGAGACCGACGACGAGGCCCTTGAGGTGCCGGGTCAAGAAGCCGGTGCCGCAGGCGACATCCAGCGTGCGGACTGCGGGCAGGCCGCCGACAAACGCGACTAGCCGCGCAACCTCGTCGTGCCAACCGGGGCGGTCCCGCGCCGAAAACAGGCCGTCGCCGGTGTACCACTCGTCATATTCGCCGGCCCGCCGGTCGTAATAGGCGCCGGTTGCCGGGTCGGTAGCGAACGCGGGCGTTAGGTGCATCTCTCACGCTTACCTGGGTGGACGGCAGGTCCGCAACTGGGTCCCGGACCGGCTGGCCGGGCCGGTGCCACCAACCATTGGTAGCCTGGCCCGCATGGCTGACACCGGCGCTGCGATCGGCTGGCTTCTCGATTCTGACCCTTCGGTCCGCTGGCAGGTGATGCGCGACCTGCTCGACACGGCCGAGTCGGAGTGCAGGACGGAGCGGGCCAAAGTGGAGACCGAGGGGTGGGGAGCGCGTCTTCTCGGCTACGAGGACGAAGACGGGCAATGGGCAGGCGGCGCCTTTCTCCCGCGGAATTTCGACGTCAGCGAATGGCGGGAGATCGGCCAGCCGTGGACGGCCACGACGTTCTCGTTGTCACAGCTCAGAGAGTTTGGCATCGATCCGGCTTCGGAACGGATTCAGCGATCGATCAGACTGATCGGCGCCAATTCACGTTGGGATCATGCGGGCCAGCCCTACTGGGAGGGCGAAGTCGAGGAGTGCATCAACGGCCGGACCGTCGCCGATGGCGCCTATTTCGGCGTTGACATGTCGCCTCTTGCCGGCAGGCTGGCGGGCGAGCGTCTCGACGACGGCGGCTGGAACTGTGAGCGGGCGAACGGCTCAGTCCGCTCGTCCTTCGCCTCCACGATCAACGTGCTGGAAGGGCTCTTGGAGTACGAGCGAGTCACCGGGGGAACTCCAGAGTCCCGGGAGGCGCGCAAGTCGGGTGAGGAGTTTCTGCTGACCCGCAACCTCTTCCGTAGGCTCAGCACCGGGGAGCCGGCCGACGAGCAATTCCTGCTGTTCGCGCATCCGAACCGATGGCAGTACGACACGCTCCGCGCGCTAGATTACTTCCGTTCTGCCGCCGTCGTGACCGGCGACGCTCCAGACTCGCGGCTTGCAGAGGCAGTCGAACACGTTCGTTCCAAGCGCCGGAAGGACGGTACCTGGCTGCTCGACCGGAGCCTGCCTGGCCGGGTCTGGTTCGAGGTGGACGCCGGAGTGGGTGAGCCCTCTGTCTGGGTCACTCTGCGGGCGGCGCGCGTGTTGAGCTGGTGGGAGCGGTAGGCGGTCACACCGCTGTCACCTTAGGCTTGCCACGTTCGCCATAGCGCGACTCTGCGGCTGTCCGCCCGCAGTAGTCCCGCGTTCCTGTCCGAGTACAACTCGAACTGGGACTGCCTCGGGCGGAGCAACGATCGGGGCGAAGCCCTGGCGGCCGGCTAGATAGCGCTTCCGCAATGCTTGTACCTCGCTGGTCAGAGGATCGTCCGGGCCGAGGGCCCGCTCGCAATCGCGCAATGCACGATCGAAATGTGCGCTTGCCCGCTTCAGCCGCCCAGTCGCGTGGTAGGCGTGGGCCAGGTTCGCGCGTGCCGTCAGGGTTTCCCGGTTCCCCAGGCCCAGGATCCGCTCGCAGCCGGCCAGCGTGGCCTCGCCAAGCTCGACCGCCTCGGGGAGTCGTCTGGCCGTGTGATACGCGGCGGCCAAGCTCCACCTGGCCCGGAAGGTGTCCTGGTGGTCCGAGCCGCGGATCCGCTCTAGATCCGCCAGCATGCTCTCGTACAACGGGACCGCGTCCTTCGGCCGCCCGTTCAGGCAGTACGCGGCCGCCAGGTTGGACCTCGCGGCGATCGTGCTCGCGGGACCGCCGCCCGGTACGCGGCGCCACTCGGCCAGTGCCCGTTCGAATGTGGCGAGTGCCTCGCCGGTCCGGCCGGTCTGGTAATAGGCCACTCCCAGGTCTTCTCGCGCGGCGACCGTGTCGGCGTGACCCGCACCGACTGTGCTCTCGACCTGTGAGAGCGCCTCCTGGTAGATCCTGACCGCGTCATTGCCTCGGCCGGCGCGACGATATGCCTCCGCCAGTTGCTGCCTGGCGGACACGGTCTCCGGATGCATCACACCGAGGGTGCGAGCGTGCAAGGCAAGGCAGCGCTGCAGGACGTCGGCCGCCTCGCGGTACTGCCCGGCGTCGCAATATGCGGTGCCCAACTCGAGAATGCTCTGTCTGGTCTGCGCATGGGCCGAGCCGAACAGCTTGTCGCTGTCGGCTGCGACGCGCGTGCCCAGCGAGATTGCTTCGCCAAGGCGGCCCGCCGTCCGCAGGGCGAGGGCCAGGCTCGCACGCGATGTGACCGCCTGCGCGCTGGTTGGGCCCGCTACCTCGTCAAGGTCGGCGGCTAGTTCTTCGCGAAGGTTGACGGCCTCATCGGCGTGTCCCGCCGCGGTGGCGGCGCTAGCCGATAGCTCGCGAAGCTGAAAAGTGAGCAGCGAGCGGGCGCCGTAGTGCTGGGCGGAGCGTCCTGCTAGGTCGCGCCAATACGCGAGGGCGGTCTCGGCCAACTGGGCGTCGTCAAGGCTCTGACCGACCCGCATCAAAAGCGGATGGCAGCCGCGGGCCCACAGCCCCTGGTCGTCGCACCTCATGAGGCTGGTTGCGCAGTCCCTGAGCGCCTGCTCCATCTCTCCCGTGGGTCCGCCCGCAGGCCAGGACTCGCATATCGCGTCAGCCGCTGCCTGCACGGCCTGTCGAAGATCTGCCTGGCCGATAAAGTGCCTGATCGAAGACTGCAGTGCGGCCGCCATGTGCACAGTGCGGATCTCGTTCTCTGGCTCGATAGTGACAAGGCCAACCCGCTGCAGGTTGCCGAAGGCAGCGCGCAGACTGGCCTGGTCTTCGTGGGTGACGACTTGCCGGCCTGTGACATAGGCGCATGCGGCGGCACTGGTAAGGACCGCACCCGGGATCCAGGCCGGACCTAGCATTGAGGCGAGCTTGAGGGCCGGCCACGACAGCTCGGTCGGCGCGAACTGGCTGGCCCGGTCCACGGCGAGCATCCAGCAAGGCGCCACCGGGTCGGCGCCAATCGCGTCGGCCCAGTCCCGCCTGTACTGCTCATAAGCAAGCCTGTACTGTCGGCAATCTTGCCCCGTGTCTACGAGGTAGGCCACGGCAAGGTTCAGGCCCACCGGCATGCAGCCCAGCGTGGCGGCGAGATCCAGGGCACCGGCTGCCTGATACGGATCGTCGCTGAGTCGTTCTGACAGGTATTGCATGGCCTCGCGCTGGCTGAACGGAGGCACCGCGATGGAAAGCTGCTGCGCGGTCCCGGTCGCAGCCGCGGTCCCGGCCGCAGCCGCGGTCCCGGTCGCTGGGCTGGGGCTGAGGCTGGCTACCTGCGTCGTGACTAGTCCGAGGCCGCTCGGTCCGTGCGGCCACAGCCCTTCGGCGTCTGCCGGTTCGGTTAGGCCGTCGAGTACCACGAGCCAGCGCCTGCTGGTGTCGCCCAGCCAGGTCAGGAATCGAGCGGCGGCAGCTTCCGGCCTGCCTGGCGGAGCTGCGATCCGAATACCGG
>JASHSO010000430.1 GCA_030038715.1 Streptosporangiaceae bacterium | reverse complement strand
GGCCCGCCGGCAGGTCGGCCATCTCGAGCCGGTGCCCCGGGCGGGTGCAGACGACGAAGTGCGCCATCGTGAACAGCTCGTCTGCATCCCGCCAGGAGATCATCCTGGCGAGCGCATCTGCGCCAGTGATGAAGAAGAACTCGGCGTCCGGCCCGCGCTCGGCCCGCAAGTCGCGCAGCGTGTCGATGGTGTAGGTCTCTCCCGGCCGGTCTATGTCGACCCGGCTAACCGAGAACCGCGGGTTCGACGCAGTCGCGATCACTGTCATGAGGTAGCGGTCCTCGGCAGACGAGACCTTCCTGTCACCCTTCTGCCACGGCCGACCGGTCGGCACGAAGATGACCTCGTCGAGCTCGAAGAAGTCGGCGACCTCGCTGGCGGCGACAAGATGACCGTGGTGGATCGGGTCGAACGTGCCGCCCATCACGCCGATGCGCCGCTTACCTCCGTCGCGGTCTGCGCTCATGGCACGCAACCTTAGCCCGAGCACTCGCTAATGTGGCTCGCCGCTGCCTGGCCTGCGACCCACGCCAGCCGGACGTTCGCCCAGTGGTGGAGCCGCACCCGGACGGGTCGGCGTGCGGGCATCGGTCAGAGCGGGTAGGTGACCCCGGTCAGGCGCTCCGACTCGGCCCAGAGTCTGCGCTGCACCTCGGCGTTGTGCGAGCGAGCGCTGGACCTTACGACGATGGGGTAGCCAGTGAGCTGCCCGAAGCCGTCCGGCCCGTAGTAGGTCCCGCCGACCGCGCTGGGGTCAGTCGCCGCCCGGAGTATGGGCAACGCGCCCATTGCCTCGTCCTGCACCCACCACGAGTTGATCGCGCCAAGGCGCGGGCTCATCACCACGTCGGACAGCGCGGGCATGTAGCGGGTCAGATGGTCCGCGCGGTTCCGGGATGCGCGGCCAGCGCGATGGTCTGCGCGCCCGCGATGGTCAGCCGCCGCTGCAGTTCGTAGGTGAACATCAGGTTCGCCAGCTTGGACTGCCCGTAGGCAGCCGATCGCCGGTAATGGCGGCTCGATTGTAGATCTGCGAAGTCGATACGGCCGGCCCGGTGCCCGTTGCTCGACACCGTGACCACGCGCGAGCCTGGGGCGCTGAGCAGCGAGGGCAGCAGCAGCCCGGTCAGCGCGAAATGGCCCAGGTGATTGGTGCCGAACTGCAGCTCGAAGCCGTCCTTGGTCAGTCCGTAAGGGGGCATCATCACGCCGGCGTTGTTGATCAGCAGGTCGACCTTGGGAAACCTGCCAGCCAGGTCGGCAGCCGCCTTCCGCACCGACTCCAGCGAGGCCAGGTCGAGGTCGGCAGTTTGCACCATGGCGCCTGGACGCGATGCGCGGACCCCATCGGCAGCGGCCGTAATCTTCCCAGAGTCCCGCCCGGCAAGCACCACAGTCGCGCCGTGCTCGGCCAGGACGTGGGCGACCTGCTGGCCTAGGCCCGAATTCGCTCCGGTAATGACCACGACCCGGCCATGCTGATCGCCGACACCGTCGGCCGTCCAGCGCGCCGAGCCGTCACGTTCCGCCATCGTGCTCGCCTCCTTCGCGACCTTACGCCTCAAGCCCGGGCACCGGCGGGTCGCCGCCGGACCAGCGCACAAGCCGCACCGCCTTGCCGACCTCAGTCCTCGGCACCGAGCCGGGCGGCAGCAGCCTGACCTCGACCGAGAGGCCTAGCTCCGCCCTCAGCCTGGACTCGATGTGCCGTTGGTCTGGCCGGGGGCCGGGCCACCCCGTTCCTGTCTCGCAGCACGCGAGCAAACGGTGCTGCGGGTTGCGATCGTCAACCACCAGCAGGTAATCGGAGGCCAGCGCCGGATGGCCGAGCAGGACGCGCTCGACCTCGCTTGGGTACACGTTCACGCCGCGGATGACCAGCATGTCGTCCTTGCGCCCGGTCAGCTTGCTCATTCTCACCAGGGTCCGGCCGCACCCGCAGGTACCCCGGCGCAGTGCCGCGATGTCGCCCGTCCGATACCGCAGCAGCGGCATGGCCCGCTTGGTCAGCGTGCTGAACGTGAGCTCGCCAGGGCTGCCGTCCGGCACCGGCTCGCCCGAGATCGGGTCGAGTGCCTCGACCAGGAAGTGGTCCTCGTTCACGTGCAGGCCGTTCTTGACCAGGCACTCCCAGGCGACGCCCGGCCCGATGACCTCGGACAGGCCGTAGTTGTCTAGCGCTTGCAGGCCGAGCAACTCCTCGATCCGCCCGCGCAGCTCCTCGCTCCAGGGCTCGGCACCGAACATACCGACCTTGAGCCGCAGCCCGTTCCCCGGGCGCAGGTCTTCGGCCGCGAGCGCCTCGCCCAGCCTGATCGCGTACGAGGGAGTGCAGCACAAGACGTCCGGCTGCAGGTCGGCAATCAGCCGCACCTGCCTCGGCGTCATGCCGCCTGACACCGGCACCACGGTAGCGCCGATCTCGAGCGCGCCGAGGTGGAAACCGAACCCGCCGGTGAACAGGCCATATCCGTAGGCGTTGTGCACGATGCTGGCCCGCGTTGTCCCGCCCGCGTACAGGGCCCTGGCACACATCCTCGCCCACAGCTTCAGGTCGTCACGGCTGTAGCAGACCAGGGTCGGCCGTCCGCCGGTGCCGCTCGAGCCGTGCACGGTGACCACTTCCTCGCGACTCACCGCGAGCAGCCCGAACGGGTAGGCGCCCCACAGGTCGGTCTTGGTGATAGTCGGCAGACGAGCCAGGGTGGCCAGGTTCACGTCGGTGCCGGCGGCAACGCCGGCTTCCGTCAACCCGGTCCCCTGCAACCCGCCGACCGCGAGGAGCCGGTCGACAAGAGCGCGCAGCCGTTCCAGTTGCAGCCCGGCAAGCTGCTCGGCCGGCATGGACTCGGCGTCTGGCTCGAACATGGCCGGCCCGTCTCCGCTCCGCCCGCCGGCCGCCCCGCTGTTCGGCTCGCGCGCTGCACTGGCTGACTCGTGCGCTGACATCTGGCTACCTCCCGGACCCGCTAACCACCTACGGCCGACGCCCATCTGGCCAACTTGCCGCTGCGGGCGCCTACGATGCAGTTATGACCACTGTGCCGGACCGTTCCCGGATCCGTCTTCCGGGCATCAGCTCTCGTGCTTACGAGCACCCCGCCGACCGGTCAGCGCTCGTCGCACTGCGCAAGCTGACTGGCTTCGACGTCATACTGAAGAACCTGGCGGGCCTGTTCAACGACCGGGCACTGCGGCTGGCATTCCTGGCCAGCGCGGTCCGGTGCTCACAGGAGCAGTTCCCCGACCTGTACCAGGCGATGCTCGACGGCTGCTACATCCTGGACCTGCCAACGGTGCCCGAACTCTATGTCAGCCAGGACCCGCTGGCCAAGGCCATGGCGCTCGGTACCAGCCAGCCTTTCATCGTGCTGTCGAGCGGCATCGTGGAACTGATGGATGCCGAGGAGATCCGGTGGGTGATCGGGCATGAGCTCGGGCACGTGCTGTCAGGCCACGCGGTGTACCACACGATGCTGTACTACCTGCTCAACCTGGCGCAGCGGCTGGCGTTCATGCCGTTGGCCTGGCTGGGCCTCAAGGGTGTCATCTGGGGCCTGGAGGAGTGGTATCGCAAGTCCGAGCTGTCCAGCGACCGGGCAGGCTTGCTGGCGACCCAGGACGTGGAAGCAGCCCGCCGCGGGCTGATGAAGCTGGCCGGCGGCCGGCACCTGGCCGAGTTCAGCCACGACGAGTTCCACCGCCAGGCGCGCGAGTACGACGGGGTTCCTGACGTGCGCGACAGCCTGCTGAAGCTGCTTCAGCTGCAGGGCCAGACGCACCCGTTCGCGGTC
>JASHSO010000429.1 GCA_030038715.1 Streptosporangiaceae bacterium | reverse complement strand
TCGTGCTCATCGACACTGCGACCGCGGAGCGGCGCACGCTGCTCAGCGAGCCTGCGGCGGACTTCTCCGCCCCGAAGTTCTCGCCCGACGGGCAGCACGTGCTGGCGATCCGCGAGGAGCACGACACCTATGACGAGCCGGGCGACGTGACGCTCGTGCTCGCGGCGCTGGGAGACCGGGAACCCGGGCATCCCCAGTACCGTGACCTGCTGGCCGGGTTCGACCGGCGCCCGCTGGAGGCGGCCTGGGCGCCCGACTCCAAGTCCGTGTACTTCACCGCCGACGACAACGGCCGGCGCCCGGTGTTCCGGGTGGGGCTGGACGGCGGTGGGCCAGTCAGGGTCACCGCCGACGACGCCGCTTACGAGAGCCTGTGCCCGGCGCCGGACGGCAGCTGCCTGTACGCGCTGCGTTCGGCTATCAGTGCCCCGCCAGCGCCAGCGCGTATCCGTGTCGCGAACGGAACGGCCGGCCAGGAGAGCCCGGGCTCACCGGAACTGCTGCCCACTCCCGGTGGCGAGGTGACCGTGCCCGGCACCGTGACCGAGGTGGCCACCACCGCGGCCGACGGCACCAGGATCAGGGCCTGGCTGGTCCTGCCCGAAGGTGCCAGCGCCGAGCACCCCGCGCCGCTGCTGCTGTGGGTGCACGGCGGCCCGGTGATGAGCTGGAACGCCTGGCAGTGGCGGTGGAACCCGTGGCTGATGGCCGCGCGCGGGTATGCGGTGCTGCTGCCCGACCCGGCGCTGTCCACCGGCTACGGCCAGCACATGATCGCCCGCGGCCACGACCAGTGGGGCGGCAACCCCTACACCGACGTGATGGCCATCACCGACGAGGTGATCGAGCGGCTGGACATCGACGGCGAGCGGACCGCGATGATGGGCGGCTCCTACGGCGGTTACATGGCCAACTGGATCGCCGGGCACACCGACAGGTTCAAGGCGATCGTCAGCCACGCCGGCCTGTGGGCCCTGGACCAGATGTTCCGCACCACCGACGGCCCGCCCTTCTGGCGGCGGATGTTCGGTGACCCGGCCACCCACCCGGAGCGGTACGAGGCCAACTCGCCGCACCTGCACGCCGACAAGATCGTCACCCCGATGCTGGTCATCCACGGTGACAAGGACTACCGGGTGCCGGTCGGGGAGGCACTGCGGCTGTGGTGGGACCTGATCTTCCGCGGCAAGCAGGCCAGGTTCTTGTACTTCCCCGACGAGAACCACTGGATCCTCAAGCCCGGCGACGTCCAGGTCTGGTACGAGACCGTGCTGGCGTTCCTCGCCGAGCACGTCCTTGACCAGGAGTGGAAGCGGCCGGAGCTGCTGTAAGGAGGCCGTCGCCCGCGAGAGCCTCTGCACAGAGGACGGCAGCTTGCCGTACGCCCCTCGTTCCCCTGTCCATGCCCCGCCCGCGCCGACCTGCATCGGTGTCGCGGACGGGACCGGGGCTGCCGCAGAGGCCGTGTTCGGCTTCCTGCGGATCGCGGCTTCGGCCGGTTCCGGGATCTGCGCTGGGTCAACCCGCTGGACTAGACGGCTGTGTGGCTGGCCGGCCTCGTTCCCGATAACGCTTCAGTTCGCGTAGTCCAGGGACTTCAGCAGTCCTGTCACGTGCTTGGCCAATTCGTCCGGCAGCCTGCCGCCGTGGACTCGCGCCGCTTGCGCGCTCACCTGCTCGAGCACGGCGCAAGACGCGAGCGCCGCAGCGTGCAGCCCGGCAGCGTCCAGGCCCGCGACGGTGGCCTCGATCCCGTCGGGGAGGTCACCCGGGTCCCGGTCCAGCACTTGCGACAGCCCGAAGGCCGGATAGCGCGCCTTGCGCGCGGCGGCCCAGAGCGCCCAGATCCAGCCGCGGGCCTGGTCCAGCCGGGCGAGAGCCTCCCACAGCGAGCCGCGGTGCAGGTACTTGGCCATGTCGGCGAGCGCTTCCCAGCCGAGGAACGCCCACTCCCGCACCTTCTCCGCCGTGACGACGTCGGCTTCGACGACACGCTCGGCCGTCATCAGCCCGTCGGGATCGTAGAGGATCACCTCGTCGGGCTTGCGCCCCTCGATCGCGGGGGCGACGACGAGATCGAGCTGTACGCACCCGGCGAACTGGGCGACCGTCCGAGTCAGCCCGTGGTAGGGGTGCTCCAGAGAGTCCACCAGCTCGCCCATCTCCGGTAGGGCCGCCCGCACAGCGGCGAGGACATCCCCGACCCCCTCGGGCTGGCAGCCGACGTAGCAGTCGACGTCCGACAATTCGTCGGCCGCCCCGCGTCCGATCGAGCACCCGACCAGGAACACGCGAGCCGCAGGCTCCGCCACGCTCAGGTCAAGCAGGCGCTCCATGATCCGCCGCTGCGCGTGCAGCGCTTCGGGCAGTGCTGCCAGCCACTCCCGCGCCTCTCGCTCCTCCATGGCGCCAGTATGCCCGGCCCGGCGAAGCCGACCATCGTGGCCAGGACGCGGCCCCGTTCCTCGCGGAAGACCTGTTCGAGTGTCGCTACCAATACACCTGCGAGGGCCGGATCTCGACGGCGCCGCCGTAGCGCGCAGCGGGGACGCGGGCGGCCACCTCGATGGCCGCGTCGAGGTCGTCGGCCTCGAGGATGAGCCAACCGCCGACGGCCTCCTTCGTCCCGACGAACGGGCCGTCCGTCGCCAGGGTCTTGCCGCCTTCGACCCGCACCGTGGTCGCGCTCTCGGGCAGGCCCATCGGCAGCCCTGGGGTGACGCCCGGCGTCTGGTTGAGCCCCTGGTAGTCGGCGTAGACCTGTTTCTGCTCCTCCTCGGACAGCGCGGCCTGCCGCTCGAGCGCGGCGCCCTGATAGATCAGCATGATGTACTTCATCGCTTCCTCCTCATCCCATAGTCATGCAGGAAGACGAACGACGACCCAGGAAATCGACGGTTCGAGCCAGGACGCGCCCCGCCGTCGCTGGGCATGGACCGCCTCGGGCCCCGCGTCGCGGCGCCCAGGGCAGTCAGCTAACGACCGTGACGCTATGCCACACAGTGTCGGCCGAACCGGGACCGCTAACCGCTGCTG
>JASHSO010000428.1 GCA_030038715.1 Streptosporangiaceae bacterium | reverse complement strand
CACTACCTCAACATCATGGCGCTGCACAGCCCCAGGTCAGCCATCACCTCGGCGATCATCTTCAACGCGCTGATCATCATCGCGCTGATCCCGCTGGCCCTTCGCGGCGTCCGCTACCGGCCGTCCTCGGCGTCCGCCATGCTCCGCAGGAACCTGTGGATCTACGGCGTCGGGGGCCTCATCATCCCGTTCCTCGGGATCAAGGCAATCGACCTCATCATCATGAACATCCCCGGATTTAGGTGATCCCGCACAATGAACCGTCTACCTAGCTTCGTCCGGCAGCACATCGCAGGGCTGCGCCTGCTGCTGATCTTCACGGTGATCACCGGCATCGTCTATCCCGTGGTGGTCTGGGGAATCGCCCAGGTGGCGCTCAACCACCAGGCCAACGGCTCGCTGGTGAGCTACCAGGGCAGGACCGTCGGTTCCAGCCTGCTCTGCCAGGAGTTCGTCAATGCCAAGGGCCAGCCGCTGCCGCAGTACTTCCAGCCGAGGCCGTCCTACGCGATCGTGGGCTGGGAGCTTGAGCAGGTCAAGGGCAAGTGGGTCGTGGAGGGCACCGGACCGAACAACTACGGCTGCAACCCGCTGTACTCAAGCGCGTCCAACCTCGGTAACAACAACCCGGCCCAGATCCAGTTCGTCAAGCAGCGCCAGGAGCTGATCGCAGCGTTCGACCACGTGCCGGTCTCGAAGATCCCCTCTGACGCCGTCACCGCTTCTGGCTCCGGACTCGACCCCGACATCTCCCCGGCGAACGCGGCCATCCAGGTCGACCGAGTCGCAGCCGCCAGGCACATCACCCCAGCGCAGGTCGAGGCGCTGGTCAAGAAGTACACAACGGGCCGCACGCTCGGCTTCCTCGGCGAGCCCGTGGTCAACGTGCTGCTGCTCAACATCGCGCTCGATGAGAAGTACCCGGCCTGAGGCCGGCCGGGTGCTCATCGTCGAGGACGAGCCGGCCTTGCTGCGGGCGCTGCAGATCAACCTGCGTGCCCGCGGCTACGAGGTAGCCACCTCGTCGGCTGGCCAGGACGCCCTGGTCGTAGCGGCACGGCAACCCCCCGACGCCGTGCTGCTCGACCTGGGCCTGCCGGACATGGACGGCACGGAGCTCATCCGCAAGATACGCACCTGGTCAAGCGTGCCGGTGATTGTACTTTCCGGCCGCGCGGGCTCGGGGGACAAGATCCGCGCACTGGACGCCGGGGCCGACGACTACGTCACCAAGCCGTTCGCCATGGAGGAACTGCTGGCCAGGCTTCGGGCCGCGCTACGCCGAGATGCGCACGTAGCGGCCGGCTCGACGTTCACGGTCGGAAGCTGCCAGATCGACCTGGCTGCGCACACGGTCAGCAGGGCCGGCCTGGACGGTACGGAGCCGGTCCGGCTGACCAAGACCGAGTGGCGGATGCTCGAGGTGCTGCTGCAGGCGCCAGGCCGGCTCGTCCCATCGGCGAAGCTGCTCGCCGAGCTGTGGGGTCCCGGAGCCGAGGACAACACGCACTACCTGCGCTTCCACATGGCCAGGCTGCGGCGCAAGCTGGAGGACGACCCGGCACGCCCGCGTCACCTGCTGACCGAGCCGGGCATGGGCTATCGGTACCAGCCACCGGCTAGGCGTACCGCCTAGCCTAGGGATAGAGCGGAACGAGCTGGCGCCGGCCAGTGCGGCACCCCCAATAGGCAGGAGTTCATGAGCACGGAGAGTCTCGCGGACGTCAGGGCCGTACGACAGCCGGGCGGGCGCGGCCAGCTGAGGATCTACCTGGGCTCGGCCGCAGGCGTCGGCAAGACGTTCGCCATGCTCAACGAAGGTCACCGGCGCCGCGACCGGGGTACGGATGTGGTGGTTGCGTTCGTCGAGACGCACGGGCGGCCACACACCGCCGAGCAGATAGGCGACCTGGAGATCGTCCCTCGGGCACGGATTCCCTACCGCGGCACCTACTTCGAGGAGATGGATCTCGATACCGTTCTTGCCCGGCATCCGCAGGTCGCCCTGGTCGACGAATTCGCCCATACGAACGTTCCCGGATCGCGGAACACCAAGCGCTGGCAGGACGTCAACGAACTGCTCGAGGCCGGCATCGACGTGATCTCCAACGTGAACATCCAGCACCTGGAGTCACTCAACGACGTCGTCGAGAAGATCACCGGCGTGCCGCAACGGGAGACGGTCCCCGACGCCGTGGTAAGGGCCGCCGACCAGGTCGAGCTCATCGACATGACCGCGGAGGCGCTGCGCCGCCGGATGGCGCACGGCAACATCTACAAAGCCGAGAAGATCGACGCAGCGCTGACTAACTACTTCCGGATTGGCAACCTGTCCGCCCTGCGCGAGCTGGCACTGCTGTGGCTGGCGGACAAGGTCGACGAGGGCCTGCAGCGCTACCGGATAGCACATGAGATCCGCGCCACCTGGGAGGCGCGGGAACGGGTCGTCGTCGCGCTCACCGGCGGCCCCGAGGGCGAGACTCTGATCAGGCGGGCAGCCAGGATCGCGGCCAGGTCGTCGGGCGGCGACCTGCTGGCCGTGCACGTCACCCGTTCCGACGGGCTGGCGGGCTCGGATCCCGCCGCGCTCGCGGCGCAGCGGCGGCTGGCCGAGTCGCTCGGCGGCAGCTATCACCAGGTGGTGGGGGAGAATGTGACCGAAGCCCTGCTGACCTTCGCCAGGGCGGAGAATGCCACCCAGCTCGTGCTCGGAGCGAGCAGGCGAAGCTGGCTATCCTCGCTGCTGACCGGACCAGGGGTGAGCTCGCGAACGGTGCGCGAATCCGGCGATATCGACGTTCACATCGTTACCCACTCCTACGTAGGCCGCGGTCGTGGCCTGCCCCGGGCGCACGGCGGGCTGACCATGCAGCGCCAGCTCGCCGGATACGGGCTGGCGGCAGTGCTGGCGCCGCTGCTCACGCTCGTCCTTGCCACCCTGCGCAGCCAGGTCAACCTCACCAGCGACGTGCTGGTATTCCTTGCCGGGGTCATCGCAGTAGCACTTGTCGGCGGGTTCATCCCGGCGCTGCTCGCCGCCGTGGTCGGCTCACTGCTGCTGAACTACTACTTCACCCCCCCCATACACAAATGGACCATCGCCGAGGCGAATAACGCCCTGGCGCTGGTCATCTTCGTGGCGGTGGGCCTGGTGGTCAGCTCGGTGGTGGACAAAGCGGCCCGGCGCACCAAGCAGGCCGCCCGGGCCGGGGCGGAGTCCGAGCTGCTGGTCACCACGACCGGCAGCGTGCTGCGCGGGCAGCGAGCACTCTCCGCCGTGCTCGATCGGGTCCGCGAGGCGTTTGGCATGGAGTCGGTGACGCTGCTCGAGCTTCAGCCGAGCCAGCCCGCAGGGTCAGCGCCCTTGGATGGCACGGACCCTGACGCAGCGCGACCGCTTGCGATGCCGCCCACCGGGCACTGGGTCGCGGTCGCGGTGTCCGGCGACCCCCCGGCCGCGCGCCCGGAAGAGGCGGATGCCGAGGTGCCGGTCAGCGATGCGCTGGTCCTGGCCCTGCGCGGCCGCGCGCTGCCTGCCACGGACCGGCGGGTGCTCGGCGCCTTTGCTGCCTATGCGGCAGTGGCCCTCGAACAGGGCAGACTCGCCGCTGCCGCCGAGGCGGCCCGGCCACTGGCCGAAGCCGACCGAGTGCGCACCGCCTTGCTCGCCGCGGTCAGCCACGACCTGCGTACGCCCCTGGCATCGGCCAAGGCCGCCATTACCAGCCTTCGGTCGCACGACGTGGAGTGGGCAGCCGAGGATCGCGACGAGCTGCTCGCCACCGCCGACGAGTCGCTCGACAAGCTGGCGCACCTAGTGGACAACCTGCTAGACATGAGCAGGCTGCAGGCTGGCGCGCTGGCCATCTTCTGCCGCCCGGCCGACCTGTCTGACGTCGTGGCTAGGTCTCTCGACGACCTAGGCCCTGCGGCGCGCGCCGTATCCGTCGACATTCCCGTGGACCTGCCGGAGGTTGCCGTCGACCCCGGCATCCTGGAGCGGGTGATCGCCAATCTCGTTGCCAACGCGCTGCGCTACTCCCCGCCCGACAAACCGCCCACGCTCACCGGCAGCATGCTCCGCGACCGGGTCGAGCTGCGGGTGATCGACTGGGGGCCTGGCATACCGGAGGAGCAACGCGGCCGGATGTTCGTGCCCTTCCAGCGCCTTGGCGACACCGATAACACCACGGGCGTCGGCCTTGGCCTCGCCTTGTCGCGCGGCCTGGCCGAGGCCATGGGTGGCACTCTCGAGCCGGACGACACGCCAGGCGGCGGGCTCACCATGACACTGTCGCTGCCGACCGCTCCGGGCCGACTAGGCCAGGTCGCGGGTCTCGAGACTCCGGCGCTGGCGAGAGCGGCCGGATCGCAGCTCGACCCCGCCGCCGAGTCGACGGCCGGCCGTCACGACGGCGTGGCTTGGTGACAACGGTCCTCGTCGTCGACGACGAGCCGCAGATACTCCGCGCCCTGCGCATCAACCTGCGGGTACGCCAGTATGACGTACGCACGGCCAGCTCGGGCAGCGAGGCGCTTCGGGTGGCCGCGCACCACCCACCCGATCTGGTCATCCTCGACCTTGGCCTGCCTGACTTGGATGGGGTCGAGGTCATCCACGGCCTGCGCGGCTGGACGGACGCACCGATCATCGTGCTGTCCGGGCGTTCCGACAGCACGGACAAGGTTGAAGCGCTCGACGCGGGAGCCGACGACTACGTGACCAAGCCCTTCGGCATGGACGAGCTGCTCGCCCGGATGCGCGCCGTGAGCAGGCGTGCGATCGCTGACGGCGACACGCCGCAGGTCCGGCTCGGCGACCTGGTCGTCGACCTCGCCGCCAAGCGGGTGATCCAGCGGCCAGCCAATCCAGAGTCCGGCGAGGGCGACCGGGCCAGCAAGCCCGACGTCAGACTCACGCCCACGGAGTGGCACCTCCTGGAGGTCCTCCTGCGCAACCCCGGCAAGCTGCTAAGCCAGCAACAGCTGCTGGCCGAGGTCTGGGGGCCCGGATACGCCGATGCCACCGGCAACCTCCGCCTTTATATGGCGCAGCTCCGCCGCAAGCTCGAAACCGACCCGGCAAGGCCACGCTGGCTGCTGACCGAGCCCGGGATGGGATACCGATATCAGCCCGATCCCGGGGCCGACTAGTCGAGTTCCCGACTGCCCGGCTCGGTTTGCTCGGTCGCCGGCTCGCTGGTCGGCGGCGCCAATGCCGCGACGGCGGACAGCCGGTACCGGAGCCTGCAGATGACCACGTTCGACGTCCAGCGCTGGATTGCTTGCTCCAGCACGAAGCCGCGCTGGTTGTACAGGATCGCCCGCCACGGCTTGCCCGGCCGCACCTCGGGGATGAGCACCACGAGCCGGTGATACCTGTCGCTTGCCTCGACCTCGCGAAGGTACTTGACCACAGGCCGACCAAGCGAGCGGCGCACGGAATGCAACGTCAGCAGCGGGACGTCCGGGTGCCACTCCTCCCACTGCTCGCGGAAGTGGGCGTCCGCCCGGACGTCAGCCTCGTCCTGGTAGCACACGGTGACGGCGACCACTTCGTCGCCGAGCGAGAGGGCCACCGAGATGGCCTCCTCTGTCAGCAGTGACATGCCGCGTACCGGCACGACCACCAGTGACTTCAGGCGGCGTGGGGGAGGCGGCGTCTGCCCAATCCGCAACTCCTCGCCGATCTGCTGGTAGGTGGCATGCACGCGGCTGAACATCAGCACCATCAGCGGCACGACGATGACGACGAGCCAGGCGCCCTCCGTGAACTTGCTGATCAGCTCGATTGCGAGCGCCGCCGTGGTGAACAGCGCGCCAACGCCGTTGATGATGGCGCGCCTTGTGCTGCCGGGGCGATGCTGGGCGCGCCAGTGTCGCACCATTCCCGCCTGGGACAACGTGAAGCCGACGAACACGCCGATGGCGAACAGCGGGACCAGGGCCTGGGTATTGCCCCTGGACACGACGAGCAGCACCGCGGCGAACACGGCGAGCACGCCCACGCCGTACCTGTGCACCTGCCGGTCGGCGCGCAGGAAGAACAGATGCGGGAGGAAGTTGTCGGTCGCCAGCAGCGAGGCAAGCACCGGAAGTCCGCCGAAGGAGGTGTTGGCCGCCAGCGCCAGCAGCACCGTCGTGATCACTTGGATCGCATAGAAGGCGAAGTTATGGCCGAGCGAGGCCGCGGTGAGCTGAGCCAGCGTCGTGGTCGTCGCAGAGGGCTTGACGTGGTATTTCTCGGCCACGATGGCGATGCCGATCAGCATCAGGCCGAGGATCACGCCGAGCCCGACCTCGGTGTGCTGAGCCCGTCGGTAGCGCGGTCGGCGGAACTGCGGCACAGCATTGGCGATCGCCTCGACCCCGGTCAGTGCCGAGCAGCCGGAGGCGAACGCCCGCAGCAGCAGCAGGATCCCCACCGTGGCCGGGACGGACGACACCGATCCAGGCGGGTACGGCAGCGGATGCGGCCGTACCAGTCCACCGACGATCACAGCGAAGATCGCGACGATGAACAGCAGAGTTGGGGTGATAAAGAGCCGGGCAGACTCGGCCACGCCCCACAAGTTCGCGCCGGTAATCAGCGCGAGCACGCCCAGGCACAGCCACACCCGGTCCGGGTACAGCCCCTGGAACGCGGACGTCAGTGCCTCGACGCCGGCTGACACGCCGACGGCAGCGTTCAGGATGTAATCGACCACCAGGGATCCGGCTGCGATCAGGCTGGGTCGGACGCCCAGGTGTGCTTTGGCCACCGCGTAGGCACCGCCGCCGGTCGGAAAGGCCTCAATGACCTGCCGATACGAGATCACCAGGACGGTCAGCAGCAGCACGATCGCGATCGTGACCGGCAGTGTGTAGTGCAGTGCGGCCACGCCGGCCGTGGCCAGCACGATGATGATGGCTTGCGGGCCGTACGCCACCGAGGACAAGGCGTCCAGCGACAGCGCAGCGAGGCCCTCAAGCGCCGTGAGCCGATGGCTTTCCTCAGGCGCCAAGCCAGTGGCATCGGCCGCGACTGGCCTCGCGCTCATGACTGTTTATCCAAACACGCGTGCCAGCCGGGCTCGCGATCGACTGGCCCGCAGCGCCCTCAGCCGAGGGTCAGGACGAGGACAACGACGATCGCCAGCACGACCACGATGCCCACGATCAGCGCGACCATGCGCGCGGCGCTGCGGCCTGGAGCGTTGACTTCCCAGGACCGGCCGGGCTCTTTGTCTCCCTCAGCGAACGCTCGGAACTGTGCGGTGCTGGCCGACGCGTCAGGCGCAGTGCGGAACTCGCCGGTGGTCATGGACCATCGGGCCTGGTCGTCGGGTCGATCGGTCATGGCCACGACTGTAGCCCAAAGCGGGTAGACAACCCCCCGAGTTACCGCAAAAACCCCATGAATTCCACGATCCGCGAGACGTGACCTGTCCCCAGGCCAACGTCAGGACGTGCTCTCGGTACCGGGTGGCGGCAGCTGGTCCGGCCGGCTCACGAGCCTGGACAGCACGATCGCGCTGCGAGTCCTGACAACGAGGGGCTCGGCTCCGATCCGCTCCACGACCCGCTCGAAGTGTCGAACATCGGCCGCCCTGATGTGCAGCAATGCGTCGGCGTCGCCGGTAATCGTGCAGGCGTCGACGACCTCGGGATGCTTGGCGACGGCGGCGGCGATGTCGCCCGGCGTGGTTCGTCCCTGGCAGAACAGCTCGACGTAAGCCTCGGTTGTCCAGCCGAGCGCGGATGCGTCCACCCGAGCGGAGAAGCCCGTGATCGCTCCGGACGCCAGCAGCCGGTCCACCCGCCGCTTCACGGCTGGAGCCGACAGCCCGACCGCAACGCCGACCTCGGCGTAGGTAGCCCGCGCATCCGCAACGAGCGCCGCGACGATACTCCTGTCCAGGTCGTCGAAGGCCATGTCGGGTCCCGTCGCAGCCAGCTAGCCCACCAGCGCCTGCCGCAGCGCGGTCAGGGCGGCCGGGCCGAGGCCGTTGAGCCTCAGGTAGCCCTCGACTGATCCGCCACCAGCCGCCCTGGCCCTGGCGAGCACGTCCAGGATTAGCCACGGCGGGCTCGCTAGCAGCCCGGCCGGGAGCTCCTCCCCCGGGTCGCGGCCGGCTTGCAGCCGACCGATCGCCGCGATGTTCGCTGCGTTCAGGTAACCCGCGCTGAGCGCGTAGTCCGCCGCGATCACCTCGTCGGGCACGCCGAGCAGGGCCAGGATCAGGGCAACCACGACACCGGTTCGATCCTTGCCGGCACTGCAGTGCACTAGCGCAGGGAGCGCATCAAGGCCGCAGAGCATCCCGATGGCAGCCGCGACCGCCCCGCCGCACTCGTCGATCAGGTGCCGGTACACAGCAGCCAGCTCGGGCGGTATCTGCCGCAGGTCGTCGGCACTGACCAGACAGACGTGCACGGTGCGGGCCTGCAGGGCCGCCGTAACGCTCGGCGCGTACCGCCTTTCCTCGTCTGTCCGCAGGTCGACGATGGTATGCAAGTCCAGATCGGCGAGTCCGGCCGCGCCCGCCGAGTCGAGCCGGTGCAGTCCGTCCGACCTGAACAGCGTCGCCCACCGCACGCTAGCCCCGTCCCGCGTTGGATAGCCGCCGATGTCGCGCAGATTATCGACGCCTGGGAGCCGGATGTAGCGCCCGTCCGCCGTGATCAGGTCCTGGATGTCCGGCTTCTCTGGTGTCACGTCCCGCGCCAACCGCCTGCTCCGTTTCGCGCTGTCGGTCCGCAGACACCATCTCACAGCCACCCGATACGGTGGCCTGCATGACCCGACTTGGCGGCATGTACGGCCCGGACGCGACGTTCCTCGGCGTGCCGCGGGCTGACCTGGCGGACCCGGCGAGCTGGACGGGTACCGACATCATGATCATCGGCGCGCCGTTCGACGGCGGGACCTCGCACCGGCCGGGAGCCCGCTTCGGACCGCAGGCGATCCGGTTCACCGACTACCTTCCGCACGACGGCTCGCGGCCGCACCTGGCACTCGGCGTGGACCCGCTCACCGAGCTGGCGGTGGCCGACGCGGGAGACGTCGAAATGCCGGGCGGCGACACCGAACTGTCCCTGCGGCGGCTGGAGGACGCCGTCCGCCAAGCCAGCGTCGGCGGTGCGATCCCGGTCGTACTCGGCGGCGATCACACCATCGCGCTGCCGGATGTCACCGGCGTGGCAAGGACCGTGGGCTGGGGCCACGTCTCGGTTATCCATTTCGATGCGCACGCCGACACCGGGGACACCCAGTTCGGGTCGCTGTACGGGCACGGCACGCCGATGCGGCGGCTGATCGAATC
>JASHSO010000427.1 GCA_030038715.1 Streptosporangiaceae bacterium | reverse complement strand
CGACGGTCTCGGCGCGCTGGCCCTGAGGGGGGCGAGGCAAGCTGGCCCGGCTCGCGTGGCCGGCCGGGCGGGGCTCGGCCGCGGTCGGCCCGGGCTGCTGCGCCGTCTTGACGTGCGCAGCGTCGGCATTGGCGCGCTCGTGCTAGCTGCTGTCTCGGCGCCGCTGCTCGCTGCGGCGTTCTGGCTGGTCGATGGGGTCAACGGACCAGTCCGCCCGGCCTCGGGCCCGGTCGTGCCCTCGCTGGTATCGGTTACCGCCGGAGCAGGCCACGAGGTTCGCACGCTCGTGCTGACTTTCGCCGGCGGCCATGTTTCGTTCCTGCTGCTGCGCGGCAACAGCCCGGAGTTCGGAGATCCCGGGCTGACTCCAGTCGCTGGTGCACAGACCGCGCTGGCCAACGCGGTGGCTGCGCTGGTCGCGCCGGACGGCGGCCAGGCGGTGGACCAGGCCGGGCTGCTGGCCGACTTCGACATTGGCTTCGTCCTCATCCGCGCGCCGGTTGACCGCGGGCTGGCCGCGACTCTCGACGCTGTCCCCGGGCTGACACAGGACAGCATGAATGCCTCGTTCGACCTCTGGCGGCTGACGAGCCTGCCGGCCGAGGCCAGCGTGGTGGAGCCAAGCGGCGCGGTGGTCGCCGTTCCGGTTCGGCGAGCAGAGGGCCCGGGCGCGACAGCGCCGGTGTCCGGCGGCACGCTTGAGCTCGCGGAGCCCAGCGGTGGTTGGCACGCCTCGCTCGACGGGCACGCGCTCACCCCTGTCCGCTCGCCCGCCGGCCGCTGGGCGCAGGCCTTCAAGCTGCCGCCTGGCGGTGGCAGGCTGACAATTGGCAGGAACGGGCTGGGTCACGAGACGCTGACAACCATCGAGTTGCTGCTGTTCCTCGTCGTTGCCGCGCTCGCCCTCCCGGGAGTCAGGACGGCCGCCGAGATCCAGGCGGCCACCGCACAGGTCGAGCTGGCCGGATCCGGTGACCGTGAGGGCGTCGCCGCTGATGCTGGCGTTGCGGACGAGGCTGGCGTGGCTGCCGGATCTGGGGTCGCCGCCGCTGCCGGGCAGGCGGCTGGTCCTTCCAGGGCCGAGGACAGCGTGCAGTTGGCCGATTCTGTCGCGCCCAGGCCCGCTGGAACTGGCGGCAGGCGGGGCAGCCGCAGCCGCTTGGGCCGGCCGACAGCGGCGAAACGGCGGCTGGGGCGCGGGCTCGGGCCGAGGGTGCGGGCGGCACGGCGTGCCGATGGCGGCACCGCCCCGGAGCCGCCGCTCACTACAGGAGTTGAGGGCCGAACCTCAGGCCGGGCCGGTCGCCGTCCGGCTGCTGGGCTGGCAGCGTCAAGCGGCGTCATGGCGCAGCAGTCAGGGCCACGAGAAACGCCAGAGGCCCGTGCGGCCGCGGCACGCGGGGCACCGGCAGCCGCGGCCCGGAGTGCTTCTGCACGCGAGGCTGTGCCACGGCTGCCCTCCGGAGTGGGCGGCACACGTGCGGCGTGGCCAGCGGGGCAACCGTCCAGTCGGTTCATCAGTGGACCGCCTGCCGCGGCCGCGACACCCCCGGCCGTGCGGTCGTACTCGGAACGGGAGGAGTCCGACCGGCGGGACCGGGAGCGGGCGGACTACGACGGGCGGGAGGTCGAGCGGGGGGAGTACGACCGGCAGGACCGCGACCGCGCGGAGTATGCCTGGTCGGAGTATGACCAGTCATCGCCCGCCGGGCGCCCATACCGAGGCCGCTCACCGTCTGGTGCGCTCTATCCGGATGCTGCAGCAGAAGATCAGTCGCAGCATCCGCGTGCCGGGTCTGATCAGCGACCTGGTGGCGGATCGGGCTGGCCGGGCAGCTGGGAAAGCGACGATAGGCCATCGAGCTGGCCGGCGGTGGACGGGCGGCAAGACTGGCCGCAAGATACCGGCCCAGAGTGGCACGATGACTCCGCCCAGGGGGCGCACGACGCGTCCAGTGATCGCTGGCAGCAAGCGCACGAGGACGCCGAGCGGGGCTGGCAGCGGGACTACCCGGCGTCCAGTAGGCCGTCTCGGCAGCAGTGGCCTGGCGAGGGAGACGAATTGGAGGCACTACCCGAGATCGAACTGCATCACGGCTGGGCTGGCAGCGATGATCGCTCGGCGAGAAGCTGGCCCGCCCCAGAGCAGGAGACGGACGGCGAGGCATGGTAAATCGCCGGATAAGTCGCCGGCCGTTGTTCGCCGCCCTCGTGGTTGTCGTCCTCGGCGGGATCTACGCGGCTGGGACGGTCGGACACTCGGCGGCTGCGCGCGCGCAGGTTCCCAACTCTGGCCGCGCGGCTGTCACGTCCGCCGTCCGGGTGTGCCCCGGGCCAGGCTCGGCAGGGGTCACCGCCTCGGCGGTGGCGCTCACAGCCGCACCGCAGAGTGCGACGCGGGGCAAGGCGGTCGTGACTGATCTGGTGCCCGGCGGCAGTACCGCCGTCGGTCCGATCGTGGCTGATGCCGCACGGCCCAGGATGCTCCAGATCACCCCTGTCAAGACTGCCCCGGCGCTCCCCAAGAATCTGCAGTCTGGGCAGCCAGGATCCAGCGCCGCGGTGAGCACCCAGGCGGGCCGTGGGGGAGTGGTCGTCACGGCCACCGGAGCCATGGCCCAGGGGCTCTCGGTCGAGCAGAGCAGCCCAAACGGCCTCGTTACCGAAGCCTGCGCCAGCCCCGGGACCAGCTTTTGGTTCCTCGGGCCGGGCCAGGCGGAGGCAGGCACCATCGAGCTCTACCTGATGAACCCCGACAGCCAGCCTGCTGATGCCCAGGTCTCCGTCCTCACGGACGTGACCAAGGGAGCGCCCGTCCTGGGCGACGCCGA
Organism: Streptosporangiaceae bacterium; assembly: GCA_030038715.1. Taxonomy (GTDB): domain Bacteria; phylum Actinomycetota; class Actinomycetes; order Streptosporangiales; family Streptosporangiaceae; genus JAJYUU01. The sequence goes on along the minus strand of JASHSO010000427.1, from coordinate 11,180 downwards.
CAACGGCATCAATGTGCCGCCGCACGCCATGGTCGTTCAGTCGCTGAGCAAGTTGCTTCAGTCGTCGAAGGTCATGGCGCTGAGCGTGAGCACAAACGTCGGCCAGGTAGTGGCCGCGGTCAGAGAGAGCAGCAGCGGGAGCGACGACGGAAGCTGGCTGCCCGCCACTGAGGCGCCAGCCAGGAACCTGGTCATCCCCGGCATGACGCACGATAGCGGACCGCGCGACCTCTACATCGCAGTGCCCGGCACGGCCGCAGCCGAGGTGAAGATATCAGCCGTCACCAACAAGGGGTCGTATCAGCCGACGGGCGGGACCGGCATCGATCTGCTGGGCGGCTCGGTGACGTCGATTGCTCTGCCGGCACTGAGCGGCGTGGCCGGCGCGATCAAGATCACCTCGAATGTCCCGGTCACTGCGTCTCTGCTGCTGCCCGGCGGGCCGGCCGGAACGGCGGGAGCAGTCGCCGTCGCCTGCGGCCCCATTCACGAGCAGGGCGTACTCGCCGACAACCAGGCGCGATCGGCCCAGATATTGTTGTCCGCACCTGCGCGGGCCGCCACGGTCCGCATCACCGAGGCGACGAGCAAGCAGGCGGCCGGCGGACTGCCCGGCACTACTGTGCAGGTCAAGGCCGGCACCTCGGAGGTGATCCAGCTCAAGCCGCCCGTTGGCAGCAAGGCGTCGCAGTTCTCGGTGATCGTCACACCGCTAGCCGGCTCCGGCCCGGTCTACGCCAGCCGGATCATCAGCGCAGACGGCGTCGTTCAGTCGATCCTGCCGGTGCCGAGCTCGCTGACATGGGTGCCCCTGCCGGCCGTGCAAGGTTCGCTGGCCCGGATCGCCGATCAGTCCTCACCTGGGTAACCGGGGTCAACGGTCTGCGGATCGACGCCGAGCCAGTGCGCGAACTGCTCGACAACCACGTCGAGTACGAGTTCGGCGAGCTCATCCTCTCCGTCTGCTCTCGCTATCAGCGGCCGCCGGTACAGCACGATCCGGGCGGGCGGAGTCGGCTCGTCCGGGCACGCGGAATCAGCGTCCAGCCGGCCTAGCGGCACCGAGTCGGCACCGTCACCCTGCCCGGCTAGCGGCGGAATCTCCTCAACGGCGAACTCGACCCCGGACAGCTCGGCATCCCAGCGTGGCTCGAGCTGAGATACCGCCAGCAAGACCAGGTCGTCGAACCGCTCCGCGCGAGTGCGGTGCAAGGGCACGCCAGGCGGGGCCAGCGACCCGCGCAGCCCGTGGCCGTGCCTATCCCGGCGCGGGGCCCGCCCGAACACCGCGCGGTCGTGGCTGTCGTCCTGCACAGTTACCGAGCGTATCCCAGGCCGCGCCGCCTGACCTGCGGCTGCATCCGGCGCAGGACTCGGCCGTGCTGGGGCTGCATTCGGCTGCTGGAGACACGATCGCGCAGTGTGCCCCAGGTGGTGGCGTTACCGTCTGGCTGTCGATACCGTCAGCCGTTGTGAGCCGCCATCGCGAGCCTGTGCCCGGCGGGCGGGTGCCGCCGTATGACGGGCGCGCGGATGCGGACCGAACAGAGGTGGCCCGTTGAACTCCCGCCAGTGCTCGCGGCCGGCTTGCGCACGGCCGGCCATCTACACACTGACCTACGTGTACCGGGACTCGACAGCGGTACTGGGGCCGCTGGCCGCCTTTGTCGAGCCACATTGCTACGACCTATGCGCCAGGCACGCCGATCGGATGACGGCTCCACGAGGTTGGGACGTGGTACGGCTACCGCTTGCAGAATCGTCAGACCAGCCCGAGGAGGCCGACGACCTGGAGGCTCTCGCGAACGCGGTACGCGAGGCCGCTGCTCCGAGTCCCCCGCACGAGCCGACTGGTCAGGGCGTCGAGATCGGACGTCGCGGGCACCTGCGGGTACTACGTTCGGCACCGTCAGATGGCGGCCCGCTAGGCTAGCGCCACATGGAGGCGCGATGAAGATCGAAGACTGGCTGCTTGAGATCCTTGCCTGTCCAAAGTGCCATGCGCCGCTGCGCGTGGACGAGGCCGCGAGCGAACTCGTGTGTACCGGCCAGGACTGCGGGCTGGCCTATCCCGTGCGTGACGACATCCCTGTGCTGCTGATCGACGAGGCGCGTGATCCCGCCGCGGCGAGCGGCAGGGAGTGAGGACTAGCGCGTCATGAAGCGCGGGCCTGCTTTTATCGCTGGTCGGCGTCAGGCGGGCAACAAGGCGGCTCTTCCTCGGTCGGCTTGCCTGCGATGAACAGCAGCGAGTAATTCACGATCAGGGTGACTGGGGCGAAGCCGAGCGTCTGCAGCCGGACGAGCAAGGCAGCCGGCTCGATCGGGTTGTAGGTGTCGCCAGCGTGGAAGTGGTGCAGGTCGTCACTGGCGAGGCTGTCTGAGCCGATCAGGACCCCGCCGGGACGCAGCACCCGGAACGCCTCGGCCAGGATGGCGTTCTGCAGCGCAGCCGTCGGTACGTGGTGCAGCATCGTGAAGCAGCCGACGGAATCGAAGGACGCTGACGGATAGGTCAGTCTGTTCGCGCTCCCCGTGGCGACTTCCACGTTCGTGCCCGCGTACCGTGCCGCCAGCAGCGCCGCGGCCTCGGGGTCGAGCTCGACCGCGGTTATCTTGTCGACCTTGCCCGCCAGCCAGCCGGTGGCCGCGCCCGGTCCCGGACCGATCTCCAGCATGGCGCTGCCGAGGTCAACATCGCGGGTCAGCACGGGCAAAATCTCCTCGTGCATGTGCTGCGTCCATTCCGGGCTCGGGCACACCCGAGCGTGGTTCTCGTTCATGGCCTCGACGCTACGAGCGCAGTACCGGCGCGCCAATGGCGTAGGCTGCCAAGCTGTGTCGCTGGACGGACAGTGTGCGGCGAGCGGTTCCGAAACCGCCGTGATCGTCGCCACGTTCCCGATGCGGGCGGGGGTCGTTTTCGATTGGCACACCCACCCCGACCATCAGCTGGCATGGGCAGCCAGCGGGGTGCTGACCGTCCGGACCGAGTCAGCGACCTGGGTACTGCCGCCGACGCGTGCGCTGTGGATACCGGCCGGCCTGCGGCATGAGACCCTGTCCGCTGGCGTCGCCACCATGCGGTCGCTGTACGTGCGTCCCGGCTTGTGCCCCATTGACTGGACGGCTCCCACGCCGGTGACGGCCAGCCCGCTGCTGGCCGAGTTCATCAGCTACCTGGGAAATCCGGACCTCGACCCAGCGCGGCGCAGCCGCGCCGAGGCAGTTTTGATCGACCTGCTCGAGCCGGTGACGATGACCACGATTGAACTGCGCACCCCGATCGACGATCGGGCGCTTGCGGTAGCCGAAGGTTTGGCCGCCGTCCCTGCCGATCCAGCGACGCTGGCACAGTGGGGCCGCCGGGTGGGCGCCAGCGAACGCACTCTGGCGCGGGCGTTCATGGCAGAGACCGGTATGGGGTTCGGCAAGTGGCGTACGATGCTGCGACTGCAGGCGGCGCTGGCTGAACTGGCCGTTGGCGAGCCAGTGTCCATCGTGGCGCGGCATGTGGGCTACGAGTCGGCGAGCGCTTTCGTCGCCGCGTTCCGGCGCGAGACCGGGATCACGCCTGCGGTCTACTTCCGCGCTCAGTCGGCTCCGGCAACCTGACCCGGACTCAGGCCGAGGTCCGGCGTCAGCAAGGGCGTGCTCGTCGCGCTGGAGCAGGGACGGTCCAATCCCAACCTCGCCACGCTCGCCCGGATAGCCGATGCGTTCGGTGTCCCGGTGACGCGGCTGCTCGAGGGCGCCGACGAGGCGGTGGTCCGGGTCACCGGGCCATCCGCGGTACGAGTGCTGTGGCATGGGCCGGCCGGCGGGTCCGGGACGATTATCGCCGCGACGCCGCCGCCGTGGGCCGCCGAGCTGTGGCGTTGGCAGCTCGAGCCTGGCGAGGAGTTTGGCGGCGAGGCGCACGCGCCCGCCACGCGGGAGATGACCTGGGTGGAGTCAGGCGAGCTGACGCTGACCGTCGCGGGGCACCGGTACCAGGTGGGACAGGGGGAGTGCGCCAGGTTCCCTGGCGACCTGCAGCATGGTTACGCCAACCACGGCCATCGGCGCGCCGTGCTTACCATGGTCACCGTGATCCCGCCGGCCGCGGGCTGACCGGTCCAGAGTTCTTGTCGTCGAGCCTGAGCAGGCGTCGCGCTCGTTCCTGCTCAAAGTCCAGCGCACGAGCGGGCAGGGGTGGTATGCGACCGATGCGCCTGCCGAGCTCCGCGACGTCGGCCAGCACCCGCGGGTCGGCAAGCACGCGGATGCCGAATGCGAGCGCAACAGGGCTTATGTCATACCGGCGCTCGATGGACAGGCCGAGCGACGCCGCGGCCAGATCGGCGTCGCTGAGCTGCCGATGCGCCCCAGCCCGGTCGGCCGCGGAATATGTCGGCGTCGGTCGGCCCAGACGGCCTCGAGCTGTGGGACGGAGCACCGGCAGCAGGCCGAGGGACTCCCGATACCGGAGCATCCTCGGCGTGATGTCGAGCTGCCGGGTGGCTTCGGTGATCCGCATAATCTAAATCTTACATCTTTTTGTTAAGAATAGTGCCCTGAGGGTGCGAGAAGCGGCCCTGCTGTCGTACCGTCGTGCCGTGGTTCGAGCGGACTCGCTGCCGAAGCCCGATCCGGGTTATGGGAGCACTGGAAGTGGAGGCGCCCGAGCTCGCTAGGAGATGCGGCGCCAGAGCCGGAAACCGACAGAGCTGGAGGACCCGAATGGCTGTCGAGACAGTACCCTTCAAGGTCGCCGACCTTTCGCTGGCGGACTTCGGCCGCCGGGAGATCAGGCTGGCCGAGCACGAGATGCCCGGCCTGATGGCCGTCAGGGCCGAGTACGCCGATGCTCAGCCGCTGGCTGGAGCGCGGATCACTGGATCGCTGCACATGACGGTCCAGACCGCGGTCCTGATCGAGACGTTGCGCGCGCTCGGGGCGCAAGTGCGCTGGGCATCGTGCAACATCTTCTCGACCCAGGACCACGCTGCCGCAGCGGTGGCCGTGGGGCCGGATGGCACCCCCGACGAGCCGCGGGGTATCCCGGTCTTCGCCTGGAAGGGCGAGACACTGGAGCAGTACTGGTGGTGCACCGAGCAGGCGCTCACCTGGCCCGGCCATACCGGGCCGGACATGCTGCTAGACGATGGCGGCGACGCCACCTTGCTGGTGCACAAGGGCGCCGAGTTCGAGGCGGTCGGCGTGGTGCCAGCGGCCCGCGATGACGACCCGGAAGAGTGGCAGGTCGTCCTCGCAGCGCTTGCCCGCACCCTCGCAAATGAGCCAGCAAAGTGGACCGCGATGGCGGCCGGCATCAAGGGCGTGACCGAGGAGACGACAACGGGGGTGCACCGCCTCTACGAGATGGCAAGGGCAGGTACGCTGCGCTTCCCGGCGATAAACGTCAACGACTCGGTGACGAAGTCCAAGTTCGACAACAAGTACGGGTGTCGGCACTCGCTCGTGGACGGCATCAACCGGGCGACCGACGTTCTCATCGGTGGCAAGGCGACCGTGATCTGCGGTTACGGCGACGTGGGCAAGGGCTGCTGCGAGTCGCTGCGCGGCCAGGGTGCGCGGGTCATCGTTACCGAGATCGACCCTATCTGTGCGCTGCAGGCGGCAATGGACGGCTATCAGGTGGCGCGACTCGAGGACGTGGTCGAGACAGCGGACATCTTCATCAGCGCGACCGGCAACTTCCACATCATCACCGCCGAGCACATGAGCCGGATGAAGCATCAGGCCATCGTCGGTAACATCGGGCACTTCGACAACGAGATCGACATGGCCGGGCTCGCCAGGTTGCCGGGCATCAAGCGCACGAACGTGAAGCCGCAGGTCGACGAGTGGACGTTTCCGGATGGGCATTCGGTCATCATCCTGTCCGAGGGCAGACTGCTGAACCTGGGCAACGCCACCGGACACCCGAGCTTCGTGATGTCCAACAGCTTCACAAACCAGGTGATCGCCCAGGTCGAGCTGTTCACCAAGACCGACCATTACTCGCTCGGCGTGCACGTGCTGCCCAAGCATCTGGACGAGAAGGTCGCTCGGTTGCACCTGGACGCGCTCGGCGCCCGGCTGACCGTCCTGACCAAGGAGCAGGCAGCCTACATCGGCGTTCCGGTCGATGGCCCGTACAAGCCGGATCATTACCGGTACTGACCCGCGAGACGGGCAGACCGGGGCGGCCTCCGATGTCGCCGATCCTGGGCTGGCGCTGGTCGGCCAGCCCAGGATCGCTTGGGCCGAGCGGTCGATGCCTGTGCTCGCGATGCTGGCGACGGCCTTCGCCGGGCAGCGGCCGTTCGCCGACCTGACTATCGGCGCTTGCCTGCACGTCACGGCGGAGACCGCGGTGCTGGTCCGGGTGCTGACGGCCGGTGGAGCGCGCGTGCACCTGGCAGCCTCCAACCCGCTGTCTACGCAGGATGACATCGCCGCGGCGCTGGCTGCCGAGCCAGCGGTGACCGTGCAGGCCCGGTCCGGCGTCGATCGTGGCGGCTACTACGAGCACATTCATCGGGTCCTGGACAGCCGACCCGACCTGCTGATGGACGACGGCGGTGACTTGGTCAACACGCTGCACGAGGAACGGGCCGAGCTGCTGGCTGGCGTGCGAGGCGGCTGCGAGGCGACCTCCACCGGGGCCGCCAGGCTACGACGGATGGCAGCGGCAGGTTCGCTGGCATTTCCCGTGATGGCCGCGGACGCGTCGGCGACCAGGCGGATGATCGATCACCAGTACGGCACTGGCCAGGCGGTGCTCGACGGGATCATGCGGGCTACCAATACGCTCGTCGCGGGGAAGACCGTGGTCGTGGCCGGCTTTGGGCCATGCGGCTCCGGCATCGCCGAGCGGGCTCGCGGCCTTGGCGCGCAGGTCGTCGTCACCGAGGTAGACCCGGTCCGGGCGCTCGGCGCCATCATGCAGGGCTACCGTGTCATGCCGATGGCCGAGGCCGCCGAGGTAGGCGAGTTGTTCGTCACAGCGACAGGCAGTCGCGAGGTAATCAGCGCCGCAGAGGTCGAGCGGATGCGCGACGGTGCCATTCTCGCGAACGCCGGACACTTCGACGTGGAGATCGACGTCCAGGCGCTGGCGGGCCTTGCTTCCCAGGTCAACCTGCGCATCCGGCCGCACGCCGACGAGTACGTGCTCGCCGACGGCCGTCGGCTGGTCCTGCTGGCCGAGGGCAGAGTGGTGAACCTGGTAGCCGCCGAGGGTAACCCGGCTGCGGTCATGGACACCTCGTTTGCTGTCCAGGCGCTTGCCCTGGAGTGGCTCGCGGGCCGCGACGATCCGCGCGAAGCCGCCGCCCGGGTACTCGACGTGCCACCAGCAATCGATGCCCGAGTTGCCAGCCTGACGCTCACGTCGCTCGGCACCAGGATCGATACCTTGACCGGCGCTCAGCTCGCATACCTGGAGTCGTGGCAGCAGGGCTCCTAGCGTCAGCTGGGACGGATGGGACCGGTTGGCGTCGGCTGGCCCGAGTCCGGTCCGGGGCGATCTGCCTGCGGTCCGGGGCGATCTGCCTGCGGTGCCGGGCGATCTGCCTGCGGTCTCGGCTCGCCGGTCTGCGGTCTCTGCTCGCCGGTCTGCGGTCCCGGCTGCCCGGTCTGCGGTCCCGGCTGCCCCGTCTGCGGTCCCGGCTGCCCCGCCTGCGATCCCGGACGGCGAGCGCTCGGTAGCGCGCGCTCTGCGTTCGACATAGTGCGGTTCGCGTTCGGTGTCGTCCGGTTCGCGTTCGCTGCCGGGGGGTCCGCAGCCACCCGGGGATCTACCGGGTCCGGCGCCATGCGGCCCAAGTTCGGTATCGTTCGGTCCGCATCCGACGCTTTGAGGTCTGCGGCTGCTTGGGGATCGGCGGAGATCGATGCAGCGCGGCCCGCGTCCGGCGCGGGCCGGTCGGCAGGCCTCGGGCCCGGCACTGGGAGAGCCCTGGCCGGTCGGTGCCGGGACCCCGCTGGCTCCGACGATCTTGGAACGCTGGCCAGCCAGCGAACCGAAGAGACCACGATGGCCAGCCCGGTGGCTATGAGCATCGGGGTAAAGCCACTGGCGACCCACTGCACTCCCGTGATGACCAGGGCGGTGTGCGACTTTTCGAGTGAGTGGTCGTGAATGGACCCGGCCAGGATGGCAGCAACGACGTAAGCCAGTGCGGGAACCGGAATGATCAAGTAGCTGGCTCGCGGGCGCACAGCCAGAACCGCGACCGCGGTCGCGATCAGCACGCAGAGGCCCAGCATAAAGCCCGGCTCCCGGCCCATCACGGCTGTCAGGATCAGGCCCACCGCGGCACCAGCGAGCACCGTGAGTACCCCGAGCCTGGCGGGCCTGGTGCCCCAGAGCCGGACGGGGCGCGCAGCGGACTGCGGCTTACCGGCCTTTAGCGGCAAATCGCGCCTAACCGCCCGCCCATCACTATTTGTCGCGTGCGAGCGCGGCTCTGTCCCCCGTGCCTCTCGCATGCTCCCCAAGGTTAGCTGTCATGTCTAGGTGGCTATGAGTGCAGGTAGTGTTCACCCATCGGGGAAATGGCTGGCCTAAGGGGATCCATGGGCAGTCGCCAGGCACCGGCCTTCGCGCCAGCGGGGCACAAGGTCGCTGCGCGGACCGGCTATGTGCTCACCTGCATGCTGTCTGCGGTGGTCCTTGTCGTTAGCGGGTTGTCCTCGGTGATCGTCCGCAGTGTGCACAGCATCGGCAGCTCGCACGCGATAGTCAGCGGTCCGTCGCTTGGCACCCAGAACATCCTCTTGATGGGCGTAGAGAGCCGCCGGTACTGGAACGGCAACATCTTGCCCGAGCGCATCCTGGCCAAGCTGCACGCTGGCAGCGCGCAGGCTGTCGCGAACGGCACTGGCGGAAACGACACCAACACTCTCATCCTCATCCACATCTTCGCCAATGGCACCAAGGCTGTCGGCTTCTCCATTCCGCGAGATGACTGGGTCCAGTTCGCCGACACTGTAGGGCCAGAGCAGCAAGGCAAGATCGATCAGGCGTATGGCGTCAGCATGTTCTACAAGGAACAGGAGCTCCTCGCCAAGTACCCGAACATCAAGCAGGACCGGCTTGCTTACGTAGGGAACGAGGCCGGCCAGGCAGCCGCCGTTGCCACCGTAGAGAAGCTGACCGGAGTGCACATCGACCACTTCGCGGTCGTCAACCTGTATGGGTTCTATGAGCTAGCGAAGGTTCTGGGCGGCGTTGAGGTCTGCCTGAAGCACGCCGTCAACGATCCCAACTCCGGCGCCCACTTCCATGCCGGCTACCAGCACCTAGACGCCTCGCAGGCGCTGGCTTTCGTCCGGCAGCGCGACGGGCTGCCCAACGGCGATCTGGACCGCACGCACCGGCAGCAGGCTTTCCTCGACTCCGTGCTGCACCAGCTGCGGACCGAGGGAGTGCTCAACGATGTTACGAAGATCGAGGCGCTGCTGAACGTGGCCAAGCAGTACGTGATCACAGACGCGGGCTGGAACCTGCTCGACTTCGCCCTCGAGGCGCGCAGTCTGACTAGCGCCAATCTTGTCTTCCACACGCTGCCAATCGTCGGCTACGAGACAATCGACGGCCAGGACGCCAATGTCGTCAATCCCACCTACATCAAGCAGATCGTGCACGACACTTTCGCGCCGTCGACCGGCTCCGCCAAGGCGCATGGCGCGCAGGCAGATGCCACCGGGAAGGCCATCGCCAACTCGAAGATTACGGTCGACGTGTTCAACGGCGGTTACACGGCCAACCTCGCCCACGCCGTCTCCGCGGCACTTGGCGCCGTCGGATACCAGGCAGGCGAGATCGGCGATACCAGCGCCCGCACGACAACAACCGTGCTGTACGGCGCCGGCGCCGCCACGAACGCGGACGGGATTGCCGCAGCATTCGGCACCACTGCGACGTTGAGTTCGTCGGTGGCGGCCGATCACGTAGAAATCCTGCTCGGCAGCGATGCCACCGCGGTGCCGGCCTCCATCGGCGTGGCGGCTACGCCGTCACCTTCGCCATCAGTGGTCGCACCGACCACGGGTCCGCAGGGCGGTGCGGTGAGCGCGAAGGACGGCATACCCTGCGTGAACTGACCGGGCCTGGCGCCCTGCGCTGGATCGACCCGCCGGATGGCCCGGCCATCGAGTTGCTCGACCAGACCAGGCTGCCGTCCGTGACGGCCGTCGTGACATGCGCCGATGTCGGGCAGCTCGTGGCGGCCATCGGTGCCCTAGTGGTCCGGGGCGCGCCGTTGCTGGGTGTGGCAGGCGCATACGGCGTGGCGCTGGCCGCTCTGCGCGGAGAAGACGTGGCAGAGGCGGCGGGACGGCTGGCGGCGGCCCGGCCAACGGCTGTGAACCTGGGCTGGGGTGTTCGCAGGGCACTGCAGGCCTACCGCGACGCCGCACCCGGCGAGGGCGCCGCGGCCGCACTGGCGCAGGCCAGGACGATCGCCGCGGAGGATGCCGCAGCCAGTGCTGCCATGGCAGCGCACGGCCTGCGGCTGGTGCCGCCCGGTGCCCGGATTCTCACCCACTGCAACACCGGCAGCCTGGTGTCGGCGGGAGAGGGGACCGCGTTCGCCGTCATCCTGGCCGCGCATCGGTCGGGCCGCCTAGCCAGGCTCTGGATCGACGAGACCAGGCCGCTGCTGCAGGGCGCACGGCTCACGGCGTGGGAGGCCGGCCGGGCCGGAATACCGCACGCCCTACTCGCTGACGGTGCTGCCGGGTCGCTGATGGCCTCGGGACAGGTGGACCTGGTGCTCACCGGCGCGGACCGGATCGCTGCCGACGGAAGCGTGGCTAACAAGGTGGGTACGTACGGCTTGGCTGTGCTTGCCAGGCAGCATGCCGTGCCGTTTGTCATCGTCGCGCCGGTCTCCACGGTGGACTTCGCAACTCCCGACGGCGCCTGCATCCCGGTCGAGCACAGGCCGTCGGACGAGGTCGCTGCCGTCAACGGATACCAGGTCGCACCCGAAGGAACACCGGCCTACAACCCGGCCTTCGACGTCACGCCGCCATCGCTGATCAGCGCGCTGGTGACCGAACACGGCGTGATTGAACCCGTCACTGCGGGTAACCTGCGTAGCCTGAGTGTGGAAGCCGGCCGTCTAGCCGGTCCCCAACCCGGCTCTTACGTGGAACGATGAGGACTATGAGAGGTCGCGTGC
>JASHSO010000037.1 GCA_030038715.1 Streptosporangiaceae bacterium | reverse complement strand
TCATAGGTGCGGCTCTCGCCCGGTTCCGCCCCCGTTATCCCGAACGGAGCCGGGGTGGGTCATGTGGATGATCAGTCACTTCCACTACGACCCCGTCTGGTGGGATACGCAAGGCCAGTTCACCCAGTCCCGCCTGCTGCTGCCGGACTCCGATGGCGGCCTGCCCGACGTGCGCACGGCGTTCGAGTTGGTCCGGCTGCACTTGGACGCGGCGCGCCGGGACCCCGATTACAAGTTCGTGCTCGCCGAGCTTGACTACCTCAAGCCGCACTTCGACGCTCATCCGGAGGACCGGGCCGACCTGCTGGCGTTCATCAAGGCCGGCCGGATCGAGTTGGTAGGGGGCAACTACAACGAGCCGAACACGAACCTGACCTGTGCGGAGTCGACCATCCGCAATGCCGTGTACGGCATCGCCTACCAGCGCGACATGCTCGGCGGCGACCCGCGCACGTCCTGGATGCTCGACGCTTTCGGCTTCGATCCCGGCTACCCGGGCATCATGGCCGCGGCCGGCCTGACTAGCTCATCCTGGGCCCGCGGACCGTTCCACCAGTGGGGCCCGAACCGCACTGTCGGCGACGTCACCCGCATGCAGTTCAGCTCCGAGTTCGAGTGGCTGGCTCCCGACGGCAGCGGGCTGCTGACCAGCTACATGGCCGGCCACTATGGGGCGGGCTGGGACATGCAGCGGGCCCAGACGCTGGAGGCCGCCGAGGCCGAGGCCTACCGGCAGTTCAGCCAGCTCTCCCGGGTGGCGGCGACCAGGAACGTGCTGCTGCCTGTCGGTGCCGACCACGTCATACCGTCGCGGTGGGCGACGCAGGTCCACCGCGACTGGAAGGTGCGCTACACCTGGCCGCGGTTCGTGACCGCGGTGCCGAGCGAGTTCTTCGCCGCGGTGCGGGCCGAAGCCGCCGAGCGCGATGTCTGGATCACGCCGCAGACCAGGGACATGAACCCGGTCTACACCGGCAAGGATGTCAGCTACATCGACACCAAGCAGGGACAGCGTGCGGCGGAGACCGCGGTCATCGAGGGCGAACGGCTCGCCACGCTGGCCTGGCTGGCCGGGGCAAGCTATCCGCTGGCAAGCCTGGACAAGGCATGGCGCCAGCTAGTGTTCGGCGCCCACCACGACGCCATTACCGGCACCGAAGGCGACCAGGTCTACCTGGACCTGCTGGGCGGCTGGCGCGAGGCATGGGAACGGGGCGAAGCCGCCCGTGTCGCGGCGATCGCGCACCTGGCGGGCCTGGCCGACACCGCGGGCCTGGCACCCGCAGCCGGAGACGACGAAGCAGTCGCGGTCGTGGTCGTGAATTCGCTGTCCGTGCCGCGGTCGGGCCTGACCACAGTCCGGCTCGAACTGCCCTCCGGCTGGCCGGCCTGGCTGGACCTGCGCGACGACGCCGGGTCAGCGGTGCCGTTCCTGGCCGAGGGCGTCAGCCGGGCCGCGCGCGGCGGCCTGGCTAGCGTTACCGTCACCTTCCGGGCATCAGACGTGCCAGGCGTCGGCTTCCGCAGCTTCCTGGCCGTGCCGGCCCCGGCCGAGCCGCCCGGCGGCTGCGGCTGGCAGCTGGCGCCCGGCGAATCCGGGCCGGTCGTGCAGAACGAGCACCTCCTGGTGGAGGCCGCCCCCGACCGCGGCGGCACGCTCGCGCGCGTCCTGAACAAGCACTCGGGCACCGAGTTGCTAACCGGCGGCGGCAACGAAATGCTGCTGCAGCCCGAGCATCCGACGCACCCGCGCTTCGGCGAGGGCCCGTGGCTGCTCAGCCCGGCCGGGGCAGGGGCCGGCAGCGCGCAGTCGGCCGCGCAGGTGCGGGCCGAACGATGCCCGGTCGGCGGCAGGCTGGTGGCCACCTTCGGACTCGGCGAGCTGCGGGTGACCCAGGAGACGCTGCTGTTCGACGGCGCCCAGCGGGTGGAATTCCGCACCCACGTGGACGGCTCAATCGGCCAGGACAAGCTGCTGCGGGTCCTTTTCCCGGCGAATGTGCCCGGCGGCCTGCCTGTGTACCAGACCGCGGTATCGGTCATCGGCCGGCCACCTGGCCAGATCGACGTGGACGTCGCCGAGCACTCCTTCACCCTCGACAGCCCGGCGGCGGAGTGGCTCGGCGTCGGCTCGACCGCCAGGGTCGCGCTGACTGGCGCCGACGGCGGCCGAGAACTGCAGGCCATCGGCGTCGCCGAGGTCGTGGCCCCGCCGTCACTGCGCACCGAGGCGCGCGCCCTGATGACCGCGCTGGCCCGGCAGGGGGTGACGGCCACGTGCTCGGCTCCCGGCCGACCCCGGTACGGGTACCTCGAGCTCGACTCGAACCTGCCCGACTTCCGCATCTGCCTCGGCGGCCCGGAGGTCAACGAGTTCACCGCCGCCGTGCTGGCCGGCGCCGGCCTGACGGCCCTAACGCAGGACAGGACCTGGCTGCCCGCGACGTGCAGCCGGTCCGAGGCCTTCGGGCCGGCTGCCGACGTACGCGGCGCGCGCGACCTGCCGGTCCTGATCATCACCGCCGCGGACATGCCCGCGGAAGTCGCCCGCCTGGTCGTGGACCTCGACGACGCGGTCATCGAGGTGCCAGCGCTGCCCGACGGGACGCTGCCGACTGCCGCGGCGGGTGCCGGTGGCCCGGCTACCGCGCTCGCCAATCGCACCGTGGCACTGCTCAACCGCGGCACCCCGAGTGGCGTCGTCACGCCTGATGGCGTCCTGTCCATCGCTCTCATGCGCGCCTGCAGCGCCTGGCCGTGCGGGGTGTGGATCGAAGGCGCCAAGCGAGCATGCCCGGACGGCAGCAGCTTTGCATGGCAGCACTGGAGCCACACCTTCGAGTACGCCCTCGCCGCGGGCTCAGGAGACTGGCGGGCTGCGCGCCTACCCTGGGCCGGACAGGACTACAACCACCCGCTCCGCGCGGTCGCCACCAGCCTGCACTCCGGGCCGCTGCCCGCGCGCACGTCGCTGGCGACTGTCGACCCGCCCGGCGCGATGCTCTCCGCCCTGAAGCCGCGCGGCAACCCGCTGGCGCCTGCCGAGCAGCCGGACCGCAGCGCTGGCGTCACCGTGCGGCTGCGAGATATCGCCGGCACCGGCCCGGCGGACGCACGGGTCCGGCTGTTCACCGGCCTGTCGGCGGCTGCGCAGAGCAGCCTGACCGAGGACAGCGCCGGATCCGAGCTGCCTGTGGTCGCGGGCGCGGCGAGAGTCGAAGTGCCGCCGGCGGGCATGGTGACGCTCGCCGCTCACCTCGACCCGGCAGGCTTGGCACAGCCTGGGCCAGTCCGCTGGCAGCCCCCCGAGCCGGCCCAGCCGGTCTTCGCCCGCTACTGGCTGCACGGCAAGGGACCGGCGCCGGCCGGAAACATGCCGGTCGCCGTGCACCTGTCCCCCGGCAGGCTGGCCCTCGACAGCGGCGAGCCGGGCCTGCTGCGACTCACCGTCGCCTGTGGCGCTTCGTCGGCGGCCGGGAAGGTCACGCTGGATGTACCGGCCGGAGTCGAACTGGACCCGGTCGGGCCGCACGGCTATGACCTGCCCGCGCTCGGTCACGCCTGCTGGGAACTGGCGGTGCGAGCGCAGCCGGGCACCCCCTCCGGCCGACGCTTCGTCACGGCCCAGATCACCGATGACAGCGGCCAGCTCATCGAGGACAGCGCCATGCTGACCATCGGCCAGACCGAGCCGCGCTTCGACCTGCCACTGGAGGAGATGGTCCGGCTCGTGCAGGCGGACTGGGCCGAGCTCGCAGCCGAGGCAGAGATCAGCACGCCCGCACCGGATCTCGCGCTGCCGCCAGGTCAGGCGGGCACGATCGAGGTCGCTGTGTCGAACCGGACGGCCTCAGCGATACGCGGCGAGGCCCAGCTGATCTCGCCGTTCGGCAGCTGGCAGCACGTCAGCCCGTGGAGCACGGCCTTCAGCGCTGCAGCCGGCGCGAGCACAACGTTGCGCTTCGAGGTGTCCGTTCCCGCAACCGCACGGCGCGGCGAGCAGTGGTGGACGATCGTGAAGCTGATGTACTTCGGCCGGGTCCGCTACAGCGAGCCGACCAGGGTGACGATCGCGTAGCCGGGTCCGACTCCCGCCGCCCGGACCTCCGGTTGCCGCGCCGTGTCCGCGGTCGGCAGACTAGGCCGGTGGCTACCTTCGAGGAGCTTGTCGCCGAGGGCTGCGAGGTTCCCGTGGACGGCTGGGATTTCTCGTGGTTCGCCGGCCGCGCGATCGAGGAACGTCCGCCCTGGGGGTACGCCAGGCTGCTCGGCGAGCGGATGGCCACGCTCGCCGCCAATCCGGGTACTGCGGCGCTAGACCTGCAGACTGGCGGCGGCGAGGTGCTCGCCTCGATCCCGGCGGCCCCGCCTGTGCTGGTCGCGACCGAATGCTGGCCGCCGAACGTCGAGGTTGCACGGCGCAATCTGGCCGCACTCGGCGCACGGCTAATCCCAATGGACGACGAGCTGGACGACCTGCCGTTTCAGGATGCGACCTTCGACCTCGTGGTCAGCAGGCATCCCGTAGGCGTGCGCTGGGACGAGGTCGCCCGGGTGCTCAAGCCAGGCGGCGCCTACTTCTCGCAGGACGTCGGCGAGCGCTCAGTCGGCGAGCTGACCGAGTTCATGATGGGCCCGCAGCCGCCAGACGATGGTCCCACCAGAGACCCCAAGTGGTCAGTGCTTGCCGCGCGGGCAGCCGGGCTCGAGGTCGTGGACCTGCGCGAGTTCCGCGGCAGGATGGAATTCTGGGACATCGCCGCGGTCGTTCACTTCTTGCGCAAGGTCATCTGGATTGTGCCCGACTTCGGCGTCGAGGCGTACGCCGACAGGCTGCGCGCACTGCACGAGCAGATCCAGGACACGGGCCTGTTCGTCGCCACGAGCGTGCGGTTCCTGATCGAGGCACAAAAGCCGACCTGAGGGTGCAGCCCGGCGCCAGCGGCAGCAGGCCGCGGCGGTGGCCCAGCGCCAGCAAGCAGCCTAAAGCCGGGGCGGGCGGTTCTCGTACGGAGTGCTCAGCACGATCGTGGTGTGTGTGGAGACATTAGCGGCCGCGCGAATCTCCTGCAGCAGGTCCTCAAGCTCTCGCGGCGAACCCACCCGCACCTTCAGGATGTAGCTCTCGTCGCCCGCGACGCTGTGGCAGGCCTCGATCGCAGCGAGATGCGCGAGCCGCTGCGGCGCGTCGTCCGGGGCCGCCGGGTCGAACGCCTTGATCGACACGAAGGCGGTCAACGGCAGGCCTACCTGCTCAGGGCTTATGACCGCACCGTATCCCTGGATCACACCGCTCTGCTCGAGTCGCTTGACCCGCTGCTGCGCGGCCGACACCGACAGGCCAGTACGGCGGGCAAGCTCGGTGAAGCTCATCCTGCCGTCGGCGGACAGCAGCGAGAGGATCAGCCTGTTGGTCTCCTCCACGCGGCAACGTTAGCGCCTGAGGCCCCACGCCCGAGATTACGAAAAGATAACGGCCCTTACGCTCCCGTAACGTGCGCGCACCGGCCGTAGCCGTCATCCCGCCGCGCCAGTTACGCTCCGGCCAGGACGGCCAGCTCCAAGGCCGAACTCGGTATCGCAAGCGACGCAGCGGAGGGCCTCGTGGCGCAGATAGTTCTCGACCAGGTCGACAAGGTCTATCCCGGCGGCGTCAGGGGCATCAACGGGCTCAGCCTCAATATCGCCGACGGCGAGTTCATGGTGCTCGTTGGCCCGTCCGGCTGCGGCAAGTCGACCGCGCTGCGCTCCATCGCAGGACTCGAGGACATCACATCGGGGACCATCACGATCGGCAGCCGGGTCGTCAACGACCTGCCACCGAAGGACCGCGACATCGCGATGGTGTTCCAGAACTACGCGCTCTATCCCCACATGACAGTCGAGCAGAACCTTGCCTTCGGCCTGCAGCAGCGCAAGACGCCCAAGGATGAGATCAAGCGGCGGGTGACCGAGGTTGCCCGGATGCTGGGCCTGGAGGACTACCTGCGCCGCAAGCCTGCAGCGCTCTCGGGCGGCCAGCGGCAGCGGGTCGCCATGGGGCGCGCGATCGTCAGGGAGCCGCAGGCATTCCTGATGGACGAACCACTGTCCAACCTGGACGCCAAGCTCCGCGTGTCCATGCGCGCTTCGCTGTCCCAGCTGCACGACAGGCTCGGTGTCACGACCGTGTACGTGACCCACGATCAGGTCGAGGCGATGACCCTGGGCCAGCGAGTCTGCGTGCTGCGCGACGGCATGCTGCAGCAGGTGGACACCCCGCAGACCCTGTACAACACCCCGGTCAACCTGTTCGTGGCCGGCTTCATCGGCTCGCCAGCGATGAACTTCACGACCGCGAGGCTTGTCCGGGACGACGGTGCCGCTGTCGTGTTCGCCGGGCACAGGCTCGATGTGAGCGACGCGTTGCTGTCCGCCAGGCCGGGGCTGGACAGCTACTTCGGCAAGGACCTCATCCTCGGGGTCCGGCCGTCGGATTTCGAGGACGCCGAGCTGGCTGACCCCTCGTGGCCGCAGGTGGGTGTGCGGTCCAGCGTGACCGAGGAGCTCGGCAGCGAAATCCACGTGATCTTCGAAATCGATGCGGCACCCGTGCAGCACGCCAGCATCACCCAGGCACGGACCGACTCCGGCGAGGATGACGAGGCGCTGCCGCTAGCCGAGGACAAGACCCTCTGGACCGCCCGCGTCGCGGCGCGCAGCAAGATCAGGCCGGGCTCGGCGGCACGCCTGTCGGTGGACACGTCTAACCTGCACTTCTTTGAGCCCGGTAGTGGACTGGCCGTCGGCCGCTCGGCCCTCGGTTAGCGGACGGCCGGCCATTCACGGGCCCGGCACGACAACGGCCGGCAGCCGGCCAGACAAGGCGACCGGCACCCTCCCGGCACCGATCATCATCGTCGCACACTGATCGCCGGCACGCATCGTGCCACGTTTGCCGGTC
>JASHSO010000036.1 GCA_030038715.1 Streptosporangiaceae bacterium | reverse complement strand
TTCCGCCGCGGAGTTGGCGAGCTGCAGCTCCCCGTCGACGCCGACGCGCTGTGGCAGCAGGCCTGGCTCATCGCCAGTAACGGGATGTGACATGACGACCCAGGCACCGCCGCAACCGCCGCACACCGCGCCCGAAGCGACCGCCGAGGGTGGCCGCCCCCGCAAGCAGAAGCCCTACCAGCCGAACAGGCTGTTCTGGGTGCTGCTCGCCGCGCCCGGCATGCTGTGGCTGGCGATCCTCTTCGTGGTCCCGTTCTACGCGATGCTGGCGATCGGCGAGGGCAAGCTGGACCGCCAGACCGAGTCACCGGTCGCGGTGTACAACCCCTTCGCCTGGAGCTCGGCGAACCTCACGAACGTCTGGCGCGACCTGTTCGGGTCTAACGCGTTCGCCCTGCAAGACGCGTGGCGGACCATCTGGTACGTGGCGGTCGCGGCACTACTCAGCCTGGTGATCGCATACCCGGCGGCCTACTTCGTGGCCAGGTTCGCCGGCCGTCGCAAGGCCATCTTCCTCGTGCTGCTGATAGCGCCGTTCTGGATCAGCTACATGATGCGGATGCTGGCCTGGATTGACTTGCTGCAGACCGACGGCTACGTGAACAAGGTTCTCTCGTTCGTCGGCCTCGGCAACACGGACTGGCTTGGCGGCCACTGGTACACCGTCGTGCTCGGACTGGTCTACGGCTATATCCCGTACCTGATCCTGGTGTTGTACGCGGGCCTGGACCGGATCGACCCATCGCTGATCGAGGCGGGCCGGGACCTCGGCCTCGGCCGGGTCCGCACCTTCGTCCGAGTCACGTTGCCGCTGTCCCGCCAGCCGATCCTCACCGGCATGCTGATCACCGTGCTGCCGATGCTCGGCGACTACTACACCAACACCCTGCTGTCCGGCGCTCGCAGCACCTCCATGATCGGCAACCTGATCGAGGGCCAGCTCAGCATTCCCTCGGCTGGCCAGGGCGCGATCTTGTCGCTGCTGGTGCTGCTCGTGCTCCTGGCGCCGATGATCTACTACGTGGTCGCGACAAACCGGTCATCGCAGGCGGCGTCATGACGAGCACGGCACTCCGG
Organism: Streptosporangiaceae bacterium; assembly: GCA_030038715.1. Taxonomy (GTDB): domain Bacteria; phylum Actinomycetota; class Actinomycetes; order Streptosporangiales; family Streptosporangiaceae; genus JAJYUU01. Next base: position 6,085 of record JASHSO010000036.1, on the reverse strand, counting down.
GAATCGGTTGCTACCAAGGCCGGAACGGGGCGAGCCAGCCCGCGGCTGTTCCGCAACCCATGGCGCCATCCATGGTTCCTGGAGGGCTTCACCTGGCTGTACCTGGTCTGGTCGCTGGTGCCGATCGCGATAGCCGTGCTGTTCTCGTTCAACAACGGCAAGTCGCAGGCGACCTACCAGGGCCTGTCCATCCGCTGGTACTGGGGCGACAAGGTCAACTCGATCTGGTACAACCCGCAGTTGCACGCGGCCATCTTCCAGACGCTGAAGTTGTCTGCCTTCACGACAGTCATCGCGGTGCCGATCGGGGTGGCGTTCGCGCTTGGCATCAACCGATGGCGCGGCGTGGCATCGTCCAGCTTCAACTTCATCATGATCCTCTCGTTTGTGGTGCCCGAGCTGATCTTCGGTGTCGCGATGTACTTCGTGTTCACCCAGCTACCCGGCTTCAAGGGCCTCGGCCTCGGCACGCTCGCCGAAGTCCTCGGCCTGGTCACCTGGAATGTCAGCTGGCCGGCGATCATCGTTCAGGCGCGGCTGGTGACGATCGGGAAGCACTACGAGGAGGCGTCGGCCGATCTCGGCTGCACGCAGTGGCAGACCGTCCGCAGGGTTCTGTTGCCGCTGCTGGTCCCGGCCATTTTCGCCAGCGCGATCCTGGTCTTCTCCGGCGTGATCGACGACTTCGTGATCGTGGACCTGCTGTCATCGACCGCGGCCACTCAGCCGATGTCGGTGATCATCTACTCGACGCAGCACGGCGGGAACGGCGGCCCGGCGCTCAACGCCCTGGCCACAGTCATGCTGCTGATGTCGTTCATCGTGGCCGGCCTCGGCTACGCCGGCTACCGGCTGATGACCCGCGGCCAGCGAATAGACGGCCAGCAGGCGCTCGTCACGATCGCCGGCGGCGACTAGCTCTCCGCGCCCGCTCAACTCTCCCGGGTAGCCGGCTGCCGCTGCATCACCCGCAGCTGACCACCTTCGCGACCACGAAGCCGGTCACCCCATTGCCGTTGACGCTGCCGCCGCTGTCGTCGACGAACGTGTACAGCCGGTGCTTGCGGTAGGTGACCTGCAGCCCGTCCTTGCCGACAGCAGCGGTGCCGAGGCAGCTAGCCCCCTTGGGCACGGTCTTGCCGGCGGGCATCATCAGCCGCGGCCAGAGCGACAGGCACTCCCCGGTGCACGACCCATGCGGCAGGTAATACAGCGCCATGCCGTGGACGGTGACCAGGATCTTTCCGAAGTGCCCGCGCGTGCTCTCCTTCACGACCACCGCGGACTTCGCCGCCGTACGGCCGGGCGCGGCCGACGCCACTGCGGCTCCGGCCAGCGAGGCGCCAGCCAGCGCGGCCGACAAGCTCGCGGCCAGCACGAGCCGGCGAGTCGGGTTCAGCATGACATCTACTCCCCAATGTGCTCGGCGCCGCGGGAGCTGCCGGGCGCAGGCGATGACGTCCTGACAGCAGAACGCATGGCCCGGCCGGCCGGTTCAGCCGGATCGACGGCCGACCCGGCTCGGTCAGCGACCCGAACGCGTGATGGCCAGCACGTCTACGGCGACGGCCCGGTCCGGCCCGCAGATCAGCGGGTTGATGTCGAGGGCTTCGAGCTGGTCGCCGAGCTCGACGGCGAGGTCGGAGAGGCTGACAATCGCCCGCGTCACGGCGTCGATGCTGGCCGGGCGAGCACCCCGCACGCCCTCCAGCAGCTTGCCCACCCGCAGGCTTTCGACCAGCTCGCCCGCCAGTGACCGCGAGACCGGCGGTAGCGCGACGGCCCGGTCGCAGAGCAGCTCGACCAGCACTCCCCCGGCGCCCACGACCACGAGCGGCCCGAGTTCCGGGTCGGCGGTGAGGCCGAGCGCGAGCTCGACGCCGGGCGGCACGCTCTGGCAGACGAGCACGCGCGGCCCGAGTCGGCCGGCCAGGTCCAGGTAGCCAGCGCGGAGCTGGTCCGGTCCGGCAACGTCGAGCAGAACGCCGCCCACGTCCGACTTGTGCTGGACCGCGGGCTCGTCGGTCTTCAGCACCACCGGGTAGCCGATGTCCGCGGCTGCGGCGAGGGCAGCCTCGACGTCGGCAGCGGCCAGCGCGCGTGCCAGGTCGAAGCCGTACTCGGCAAGCAAGTCCAGCAGCGGCGCACCGCCCGCCGCGTCGCTGGCCAGGAGCGCAGCACCGCGACCGCGCCGATGATCATCGATCGGCGCCGGAGCGGGCGGAGCGGGCCGCGCGGCGTGGTCGAGCAGGTGGCGCAGCGCGAGCAGCCCGGACCGGGCGCCCTCGAGCACAGGGATGCCGCTGGCCCTCAGCCGACTGGCCCAGCCGGCGTCGATCGCGCTGGCCACGTTGCTGAGCACGGCGAGCGGCTTGTCGGTCCGCTCGGCCACGTCCAGCATGGCCAGCGGGTAAGAGTCGTCGCCGTCCAGCTCGTGAACGAGGTCGACGGCCAGCGCCACGGCCGCCACGTGCGGGTCGTCGGCCAGCGCAAGCAGCGAGTCGGCGAAAAGCTGCCGGGTATCGGCTCCCGTGCCCCACACGTCGAGCGGATTAGCGGGAGCCAGGCCAGCATCGAGTAGCGCAGCGAGCCTGGCCTTGGTCGCGGGGCCGATCGGCGCGAAGGGAACCCCGAGCGACTCGGCGAGGTCGGCGATGTGCGCGCGCTCCAGGCCCGAGTCGTGCACGGTGGCGATGCCGCCTACGCTGTCGGCGCCCGGCCCGCGACCGGTGCCAACGGGGGGCCGGCGGCCGATCGAGAACAGCTCGAGCGCGTCGGTGAACTCAGCGAGGTCGGCTACCCGGTGTACGCCGTAGGCGCGGGCCAGCGCCTCCCAGCCGCCGTCAGAACCTGCCAGGGCGCCCGAATGCGCCGCGACCATGGTCCGGCCCGCAGCCGAGCCGCCGACGGCAAGCAGGACGACGGGAATATCGCGCCGCGCGGCACCTGCCAGCGCTCCGCGCAGCGCGCCGCCATCCCGGACGGCCTCCAGCACAAGGCCGAGGACCCGCGTCCCGGGCAGGTCCAGCGCGTAGTCGAGGTAGGCAGGGGCGGCGGTCACCAGTTCCTGCCCGGACGAGACTGCCAGCGTGAAGCCGAAGCCGCGGCGAGCCCGCAGTAGCGCGGAGAACACCGATCCCGAGTGCGTGACCAGCGCCACGGGCCCGGCCGGCAGCGGGTCGGCCTCGGTGTAACCGATTGCCCGCAGGCCGTGGCTGACGTTGACGAAGCCCATGCAGCCGGCCCCGCACAGCGCCATTGCATGCGAACGTGCGATCGCCGCGAGGCGCTGGCGCAGACCCGGACGCGTGCCAGGATCCAGGGGCCGCGAGTCGTCTTCGTAGGCGTTCCCGAAGATCACGGCGGCTCGACTGCCGTACGCGGCCGCCAGCGCCAGTTGCTGCTCCAGCGCGGAATCGGGAACCGCGAGCAGCGTGAGCTCGGCCGGCTCCGGCAGGTCGGCCAGCGAGGCGTAGCAGCGCGCGCCGTCAATCTGGTCGTACCTCGGGTTGACCGGGTAGATCCGTGGTCGGGACCTGCTCTTGGATACCTCGTCCAGCATGCGCCGGCCGAAGCTGCCAACCCTGGGCGAGGCCCCCACCAGCGCGACGCTGCCCGCCTCGAGCATCGCCCGGACCGCGCCGCCGGCCGGGGCGGCGGCGCGGTCCGGCGGCTGGCCTGGCGCGTCCTCGGAGAGCGCCGTCATGACCGCAGGCTGGACCTGCGGGACCGTGATGTGATTGCGCTCTTCCGGTCCCCGATCGCGACCTTGGCCGCCTGCCAGCCGGGTATGCCGCAGACGCCACCGCCGGCATGGGTAGCCGAGCTGCCGTAGTACAGGCCGGCGACCGGGGTGCGGTAGTCGGCGAAACCGGGCGCCGGGCGCATGTGGAACAGCTGCTCCAGCGACAGCTCGCCGTGGAAGATGTTGCCGCCGACCAGCCCGTACTCATGCTCCATCTGATACGGGCCGACGACGTCGCGGTGCAAGATCGCGGACTTGAAGTTGGGTGCCAGCTCGTTGTAGCAGTCGATCATGCGATCGGCGTAGGCCTCGAGCTCGGCGGTGTGCGGCTCCTCGCTCCAGTCTGATGGCACCCACTGGGTGAATAGCGACATGATGTGCGTGCCCTCGGGGCTGAGCATCTTGTCGAACGCGGTCGGGATCACGCCGTCGCTGAACGGCCGCACGGCGGGCTGGCCGTCCCGTGCGTCCTGGAAGGCGCGCTCGATGTACTCCATTGTGGGCGCCATCTCGACCGAGCCCGTGTGGTGCTCCTGCAGGTGCGTGCCCGGATCGGCGGTGAAGTCGGGCAGCTCGGCGAGCGCCAGGTTGATCTTCACCACGCCGCTGCGGGACTTCCAGCGCTCGATGTCGGTGACGAAATCGGCCGGCAGGTGCTCGCGGCCGACCTGCTCGAGGAATGCGGTCCGCGGGTGCAGCGTGGACACGACGACCTTGGCACGCAACTCATCGCCGTTGGCCAGCACGACGCCGGCGGCCCGACCGTTCTCGATGATGATGCGCGCGACGGGAGCGTTCAGCCGGATCTCCGCGCCGTGGCTGCGCGCCGCCGACTCGATGGCGCTGGACACCCCGCCCATGCCGCCTTCCTGGAAGCCCCAGTTACCGAGGTGGCCGTCGCCCACGTCGCCGATGGAGTGATGCGCCATCACGTAGGCGGTGCCAGGCTCGTACGGGCCGGCCCAGGTGCCGATGACCCCGTTGACCGCCAAGGCCCCCTTGACCTGGGGCGACTCGAACCAGTCGTCGAGCAGGTCGGCGATGGACATGGTCATCAGCCGAGTGACGTCCGCGACGGTGCGGACGTCGAGGCCACGGTGCCGCCAGGCGAGCCTGAGCGTGTTGGCTAGGTCACGAGGCTTGTGCGAGCCGATCGTCGGCGGAACCGTGAGCAGCAGCGGGCCAAGCACCTCGGCGAGGCCCTCCAGCCAGGCGTCCCAGCGCGGCATCGCATCTGCGTCCTTCTTGGACCACTTCGAGACTTCCTCGTGGTTCCGCTTGGCGTCGTCGGCGTACAGCTTGATCGAACCGCCCTCGGGGAACGCCTGGTAATACGGCCCCATCGGGAAGATCTTGTAACCGTGCTTGGCGAGCTCCAGATCGGAGATGATCGTCGGCGGCATCAGGCTCATCACGTACGAGAGCCTGGTCACCTTGAACTCCGGCGCTTCGGGCCAGACGGCCTCGGTCGTCGCCGCCCCGCCGGTCTTGTGCCTGCCTTCCAGCACGACGGTTCTCGCCCCGGAGCGGGCCAGGTACGCCCCTGCGACTAGCCCGTTGTGCCCTCCGCCCACCACGATAGCGTCGTATGTTGCGGCCATCGGTCCGCCTTCCGTGCCTTTGCGATCAGGAATCCGCAAAAATTTGACTGAACGTTCAGTCTAGAAAGCTGCTAGCCTTTGGGCAAGAGGAAACGCGGGAGCGTCTGGCGAGGACGGCAACAGGCAAGACAGACGGCACCAGAACCGGAATTATTGCCGTCATGAGAGGAACGCCGCTATGACAGTGCGCGCAGTGGATGGCCGCGCGGATGAGAGCATCGAGGCGTCGGGAACCGCCGACCAGCGCCGTGAGCAGATGCTGGACGCCGCGATCCAGGTCATCTCGGAGCGCGGATACGCCGACACCAGAATCGCCGACGTGGCCGACCGGGCCGGCGTCAGCCCCGCCCTGGTGATCTACTACTTCAAGACCAAGGATCAGCTGCTGACCGAGGCCATCAGGTACTACGAGGACGCCTGGTTCTCGGCGTGCCAGCGCCGGATGTCGCAGATGTCGTCGGCCGCCGCTCAGCTTGAGGAGTTCGTGGCGATGAGCTGCCTGGAGGAGGCTGAGCCGGAGCCGACAAGCTCGTGGCAGCTGTGGCTGGACTTCTGGGCGCAGGCCGCCAGGAACGCCGAGGCCGCCAGCGTCCGGCAGAAGTCCGACGAGCGCTGGCGCGACGTGATCACCTCACTAGTGCTAGCCGGACAGGAGACGGGCGAATTCCGGCAAGTGGACGCCCACCGCTTCACGCTGTGCCTGTCGGCACTGCTGGACGGATTGTCGGTGCAGCTAGGG
>JASHSO010000426.1 GCA_030038715.1 Streptosporangiaceae bacterium | reverse complement strand
TTCCAGCGCCTGATAGGTGTCCTCTGGCTCGGGCGAGGTGACCCGTGCATGCCCGCGCACCTGCGCGAACGCGTCGAGAAGCTGCTGGCGGCCGGCGCCGGCCTCGCGGAGCACGGTCGCGGCCTGGCCGCCGTCCGAGGCGAGCCCGACGAGCAGGTGCTCGGTGGAGACGTACTCGTCGGCCATCTCCCGTGCCTGCTTGCTCGCGGTGTTGAGCGCGGCAAGCAGCTGCCGGGAGGTCTCGGGGGCGCCTACGGTGGCGCCCGCAGCCTGCGGCAGCCTGCCGAGCTGCTCGGTGACCGTCTTCAGCACAGTGCCCGGATCGGCACCGACCGCGCGCAGCAGCGGCACCGCCGTGCCACCTTCCTGCTGCAGCAGGGCGGCCAGCAGATGCAGGCCGTCGACGTTGGGATTGCCGGCGGCCGCTGCTAGCCGAACCGCGGCCTGCAGGGCCTCCTGGCTTTTTCTTGTCAGCTTGTCTTCCACGAAGGAACTCCAGCGAATCTGCTAGTGCGGCTGCCGATCAGCTCTGACCTGAGGCAGCGGTCGAGGACGGTCGGCGATCGATGGGCAACCCTGTGTCGCCCGGATGGCCGCCAGCCTTGGCGACTACGGCATCATGCAGGTCGGCCACGTTCCCCGCAATGTCGTCAGCCCCCGCAATGCCGTCAGGGCCCGCACCCTGCGGCTGTCGCGAGCCGGTGCCGCGCACCGGCACCAGGGCGCCCGCATCGGCCCGCCGGCGCAGTAGCGTCGCCAGCCTGGCGGCAACTGCCCTGGTGGACTCGACCTCGGCCCTGAGCTGGCCGATCTCGGACTCCATATCCGCGATCAGGAGTCGGTAGCGCCGCTCGGACAGCTCAAGTTCCAGGATGCGCTTGATCCCGTTGAGATTGATGCCCTCCTCCTGCGACAGCCGCTGCACCTCGCGCAGGTTCACGATGTCGCGCAGCGAGTAGCGGCGGCCTCGGCCTGCCGCCCGGCCCGGGGAGACCAGACCGAGGCGGTCGTAGGCGCGCAGCGTCTGCGGATGCAGGCCGGATAGCTGGGCTGCCACCGAGATGACGTAGACAGGCGTGTCGTCGGACAGTTCGAAACCGCTGGTCATGTCATCTCCCTTCGGCCGTAGGTAGGTCAGCCATTTGCCTGCCGCAGGATCTCCGCGCGCGGATCGGGTCCGGCGGTAGCCTCCCTGAACGTCTCGAGCGCGTCGCGCGCCTTGTCGTTCAGGTCCTGGGGTACCTGGACGTTCACGGTGACCAGCAGGTCACCGTGGGTGCCGTCCTTGTGCCGCACTCCCTTGCCGCGCACCCGGAAAGTGCGTCCGCTCGGCGTGCCCGCGGGGATGCGCAGGCTCACCGGCATCCCGCGGTGGGACGGGACCTTGATCTCGGCACCAAGCGCTACCTCTACAAAGGTGACCGGCACCGTGATGGTCAGGTTGTGGCCCGAGCGGCTGAACGTGCCGTGCGGGTGTGGCTGTACGTGCACCCGAACATACAGATCGCCGGGCGGCCCGCCCCGCTCGCCTGGAGCGCCCTTGCCTGCGATCTTGATCCGCTGGCCGTCGCCGACCCCCGCGGGGATCCTGGCCTGGATCGTCCGGGTGCTCATCGCACGGCCACTGCCAGAGCACTCCGGGCATGGATCATCGACGACCAGTCCGCGGCCACGGCAGGTCTTGCATGGCTCGGAGAAGGCGAAGCTTCCGAGGTTCTTGCTGCCCTGACCGGTGCCCTCGCAGGTCGGGCAGATCCTCGGAACCGTGCCAGCCTTGGCGCCGGTGCCCTTGCAGACCTTGCACGGGCCCTCACCGGTGAGCCGCAGCGAGACAGTCGCCCCGTCGATGGCATTGGCGAACGACAGCGTGGTCTCGGTCTCGACGTCGGCGCCGCGGCGCGGCCTGGTGCGCTGCGTCGTGGTCCCGGTTCGACCGCCGAACATGCCGCCGAGCAGGTCGCCGAGCCGGCCGCCTGCCGTCCCGGAAGTCCCGCCGAACAGGTCACCAAGGTCGAAGCCGTAGCTGCCGCCCGACGAGCCGGGCATCCGGACGCCGCCGCCGAACAGCGAGCGCGCCTCGTCGTACTCCTTGCGCCGCTTCTCGTCGGACAGCACCGTGTAGGCCTCGGAGATCTCCTTGAAGCGCTCTTCGGCCTTCGAGTCGCCCTTGTTGGCATCCGGGTGGTACTTGCGCGCTAGCTTCCGGTACGACTTCTTGATGTCGTCAGCGGATGCGCCCTTGTCCACCCCAAGGGTTTTGTAATAGTCCTTCTCCAGGAAATCCTTGGTGCTCAACGAGCCTCTCTCTGCGCTGTCTAGTCGCCCGTGCCGCCCGGTTCGCCGTGCTTCTCGCTACCCGGCTCAGTTGGCTCTGTGTCGGCTGCGTCGGCGCCGGGGTCTTCCGCGGCACCCGGCTCGCCAGGCTCAGCGGTGCTCACATCGGAGTCAGCGACGCTGGACCCGGGCACGCCAGGCTCGGCCACTGCGGGTTCGGCCACCGCCACCCTGGCTGGGCGGATGATCCGCTCAC
>JASHSO010000425.1 GCA_030038715.1 Streptosporangiaceae bacterium | reverse complement strand
GAGCAGTGGCAGGCGGTCGGCTACCAGCTCGGCGTCCTCGAGGTCATCCGCACGAGCACGGAGGACAAGGCCGTCGGTCATCTGGGTCCGGACTTACTCGGACCCGACTGGGATGCCGACGAGGCCGTGCGCAGGCTCAGCGCCGGTCCTGCTCGCGCAGTCGGTGAGGCCCTGCTCGACCAGGGCAACCTGGCCGGCATCGGAAACCTGTACAAGGCGGAGGTGCTGTTCCTGCGCGGCATCAGCCCGTGGCGGCCGGTCGGGTCCGCCGGCGACCTGCCAGCTCTGGTCGAGCTGGCCAGGAGGCTACTCGATGCGAACAAGGACCGCGTCGGGCAAGTGACCACGGGCAATCCCGCACGCGGTGAGCAGACCTGGGTCTACGGCCGCGGCGGCGAGCCATGCCGCCGGTGCGGCACGCCCATCCGGCGGGCTGACCAGGGGGCAGCGCTCGACGAGCGCCTCACCTTCTGGTGCCCGCGCTGCCAGCCAAGCTGATCGCCCGGAAGGCCGCGATCTGCTCGGCCGGCCAAGCCGGAGCGCTAGCGCATTCCGGGCACAGGCTGCAGCGCAGCGGTCGTCGGCACGGCGAAGCCCGTGTAGTTCTCCGCCAGGGAGGCCGCTGCTGCTCGCGAGCTGACGACGTAACGGAGCTGGGATAGCTGAAGCTGCGCCTCCATCTCGTCGGCGCCCGGCGTGCGATGCAGCATCGTGGTCATCCACCAGGAGAAATGGGTGGAGCGCCAGACCCGGTCCAGGCATGCGGCGGAGTAGTCTGCCGCAGGCTGGTCGTCACCGCGCAGCAGTGCGTCCAACGCCGGAGCCAGCACCGCGACATCAGCCAGGGCGAGGTTCAGGCCCTTGGCACCAGTCGGCGGCACGATGTGGGCGGCATCGCCAGCCAGGAACAGCCTGCCGTAGCGCATAGGTGCGCTGACGAAGCTCCGCATCGGCGTGATGCCCTTCTCGAGCACCGGACCGGTCTGCAGCGTCCACCCCGGCAGCTCGAACCGCCGGGATAGCTCGGCCCATATCCGATCGTCCGGCCACGCTGCGATGTCCTCGTCCGGGCGTACCTGCAGGTAGAGGCGGCTGACAGCGGGGCTGCGCAGGCTATGCAGGGCGAAGCCATTGCGATGATGGGCGTAGATGAGTTCCTCAGTCGAAGGCGGCACGCTAGCCAGGATGCCGAGCCAGGCGTAGGGGTAGTCCCGTTCCCAAGTGGTCTGCACGCCGGGCGGGATCGCGGGCCGGCAGATGCCGTGGAAGCCGTCACAGCCAGCGATCGCATCGCAGGTCAGCTCGTGCCGGCTGCCCTTGGCGTCGGTGTATCGGAGTACCGGTCTGTCGGTTGCCAGGTCGTCGACCTCGGTGCCAGTCACGCTGAACTCGAGCGTCCCGCCGTCAGTGAGGCGACGGTTGATCAAGTCCTTGACCACCTCGGTCTGGGCATACACCGTAACGGTCCGGCCGCCGGTCAGGTCGCGGAAGTCGATGTGCCGCCGCTGGCCGTCGAACTGCAGGTAGATGCCGCCATGGACGAGACCCTCCCGGTCCAGCCGTTCGGCTAGGCCGGCCTCCCGCAGCAGCGCGACGCTACCGTCCTCTAGCACGCCGGCCCGCTGCCTGGCCTCGCAGTAGTCCCGGCTGCGGATCTCGACCAGAACCGACTCGATGCCGCGCAGGTGAAGCAGGTGTGAGAGCAGAAGCCCAGCCGGGCCACCGCCGACAATGCCTACCTGAGTGCGAGTGTGCACGTCTTCCTCTGCCGAGCTCTGCCGGCGCGCTACGCGTCGCTCAGGACCATACCAAACGGGCCCGGCCGCTCCCCTGTGCGCCACACGAACACTAGTTACGTGGTCGAACGCGACAAATCTACCCGGCCACGTTGCCGAGTGTCAACGAGACCAGTCGGCGCGCCGGCCTGCCCCGACGGTGCCGCGCCAGCCCGGCGGGGATGGAGCCGCCCGAGGACAGCGGCGGCACCGTAGCGGGCGCCGGACCGCCACGGTAACCACGGTAGCCACGCATCATCCCAGGCTCGTCGCTTGCCCAAGCGGAGCAGTCTCGGCACGAGCTGCACTGCCCAACCGCCCGGCAAGGCGCCGTTGGCGGTGATCTTCGCTAGCCGCCCGACGCTCGGGACCGGCCAGGCCACCGCAGCACTGAGAGCGCAGAGCCGGACCCGCCTCCGCGCGGCCACAGCCAGTACCCGACCGGGAAGAGCTTCAGCCGGTCCGAGACGACGCCCCAGATGCCGCGCGGAGCCCAGATGGCGATCCCGATCGCCACTAGGCCGAGGATGATGAAGTACCAGGTGCCGTGTGCAGACAGCCACTGCTGCAAGGCGAAGAACACGATCGTCCCGATGATCGGCCCTTCGATCGTGCCGATGCCGCCGATCAGCACCGCGAAGATCATCTCAGCGGTCCACTGGACTGCGAACGCGGGGGCTGGCTGCACATAGGGCTGGGCAAGTACCTCCAGCGCTCCGGCGGCCCCGCACCCGACCGCGGCGATCACGAAGACCAGCAACCGCGCGCGCGTCACGCGTGCGCCGACGCTACGAGCACCCGTCTCGTCGTCCCGCACCGCGGTCAGCACGAGCCCGAGCCTGCTGCGCAGCAACAAGTAGATCCCGCCCAGGGCGATCACGGCGACGCCGAGCGTCACCCAGTACACCAGTGCATCCAGGTACCTCGCGCTGAAGTTCGGCATGTTCGGCGTCAGCATGCCGGTGCCGCCGCCCAGCGACGGGTACCTGATGATGATCAAGTAACAGACCGACGCGATCACCCACGTCGCGATCGCGAAATAGCCGCTGCGCAGCCGCGAGACCAGCCACCATGTCACCAGGCCGGCCAGGCCGCAAGCTACGGCCGCGATCGGCATGCCGAAGAACGGGTTCACGCCCCGCAACGCGAATATGAGTACGAAGTACGAGCCCAGGCCGAAGAACGCCTGCTGGCCTACCGAGACAAGTCCCGCGTAGCCGGCCAGCAGGTTCCACATGCTGGCGAGAATCAGGAGAATGAAGAAGTTCACCAGAATGCTCGTCGTGGAGGCGTACACGACGTACGGCGCGTAGGCGAGGACCGCGATCACGATGACCGCCACCACGCTGGCCCAGAGCACAGACCGTCGCGACCTGGTCACCCGGACGGCGGGGACGTCGGCCTCCCGCGTCTTGACAGCCGTTGCGCCGGTCATGCTGCCCTCCGAAAGCCCGTGATGCCCTGCGGCATGGCCGCGAGCACTACCAGGAACAGCAACTGTCCGGCGATCACCTGGTCGGTACTGCCGATCTGGCCGCCGATGCTCTGGACGACCCCCAGTGCTATGCCGCCGAGCAGGGTCCCCCACAGCGAACCGAGCCCGCCGATGACCACGGCCTCGAACGCGAACAGCACAAGAAAGCCGCTGCTGCCGCTGCTCGGGTAGAACGAGGTGTACATGCCGTAAGCAGTCCCGGCAAGTGCCACAGTGCCGAAGGCGATCGCCGCGGCGATGCCGAAGATGTGCCGGTAGTCCGCCCCGCAGAGCTGCGCGGCTTCCCTGTCGTCGGCTACTGCCCGGATCAGCCTGCCCTGCTTGGAGTAGGACAGGTAGTACTGCAATCCGAGCAGCACGGCGACGGCCGCGATGAGGATAACCAGGTCGAGATACCCGATGCTGATCTGCGAGCCGATGTTGAAGTGGTCGGTGGCGAGGGCGCCGATCTGCAGGGTGCGCGCATTGGCCGACCAGAACTGCTGCAGCGCGTTCTCGATGACCACGGAAAGCCCGAAGGTAACCAGCAAGGTGGTCAGCACGCCGCGATTCAGGCTGGCCTGGATCAGCGTGCGCTGGACTAGGTAGCCGACGACGGCGAAGATCGGCACCGCGAGGAGGACGGACCAGGCGCCTGGCATGTGCGTCAATGCGACGATGCCGACGGCGCCGTAGGCAGCAACGATGGCCAAGTCGCCGTGCGCCAGATTGATGACCTTCATGACGCCAAAGAGCAGCGACAGGCCACATGCGAACAGCGCGTACAGGCCGCCGAGCATGACGCCCTGGACTATGTCGTTGACCCAGGTCACCGGCTCTCCTCCGGCAGGGTTCTCGCTGAGTCTCCGGTCCAAGGTCCCGGAGCGGCCGCGCTAGCCAGCCCGAAATAGGCCGCCTCGATGCTCTCGGCAGTCAGCCCGGCCGGCTCGCCGGTCAGGGTAGTCCGGCCCTCAAGCAGGCAGTGCACGCGGGACGCCACTCTGAGCGCCTGGCTGACATCCTGCTCCACGAGCAGCACCGTGACACCGGTGGCGAGCAGCTCTGGCAGCGTGTCGTAGATCCTCTGGACGACCACGGGCGCAAGACCCAGCGACAGCTCGTCAAGCAGCAGGACCCGCGGATTAGCGACCAGTGCCCGGCCGATCGCAACTGCCTGCTGCTCCCCACCGGACAGCTGGGCGGCTAGCTGCCTGCGCCGCCCCGGCATCCAGTTGAACAACTCGTAGACGCGGGCGATGCTCCACGGACCCTCGCGCGTATACGTGGCGCCAACCTGCAGGTTCTCCTCCAGGGTTAGCGAGGGAAACAGTCGCCTGCCCTCGGGCACCATGACGATGCCGGCCGCGACGCGCTTCTCTGGCCGCAGCCCCGTGATGTCGGTCCCGTCCAGCAGCACCGAGCCCGAGGTTGGCCTGTGCAGACCGCACACCGACCGCAACAGGGTGGACTTGCCGGCACCATTGGCGCCGATCATCGCAAACACGTCCCCGGCGAAGACCGAGAGGCTGACGTTGTCGAGCGCACGCAGCTGGCCGTGGTGCACGGTCAGCTCGCGCACTTCAAGAAGCGGGCTCGAGTCCGTCATGCCGGCCACGTTCCATTATCGGCAGCGTCGTCAACCCGCAAGCCTTCCACGGCCAGCCCGGCAGCAGCCGCAGCATCGCCGGCTTGTGACCGCACTCCTGTGCCGAGGAAGACCTCGCGCACCGCAGGGTCGGCCAGCACGGCGGCGGGCGGGCCGTCAGCTATGAACTTACCGCCCGCCAGGCACAACAGCCGGCGCACCGACGAGGCCAGGGCACGCACGACATGCTCGATCCAGATGATGGCGATGCCATCGGCACTGACTATCGCAACGATCTCGGCGAGCTGAGCCACCTCAGGGTCGGTGAGGCCGCCGGCCACCTCGTCGAGCAGCAGCAGTTGCGGCCTGGTGGCCAGCGCCCTGGCCAGCTCGAGCCGCTTGCGCTGCAGCAGGCCCAGGTTGCCAGCCAGGCCATTGGCCTCAGTGGCCAGCCCGGTCAGGTCAAGCACGGCCGACGCCCAGGCATAGCTGGCGCGGCGGTGCATGCGCGCGCCCTGCTGCGCGGCCACGAGCACGTTCTCGAAGACCGTCATCGCACCGAACGGACGCGGCACCTGATACGTGCGGCCGATGCCGCGCCGACACCTGGCCGCCGCATCCAGGCCGGTCACCACCTCGCCGCCCAGTCGCACTTGTCCCGAGTCCGGCGACAGGTCACCCGAGATGATGCTGAACACGCTCGTCTTGCCCGCGCCGTTCGGCCCCACTATGCCGACCAAATCCCCGGCGCTGACGCCCAAGGACAGGTCATCCGCGACGACGACCCTGCCGAAGCTCTTGGTGATACCGTCGAGCTCCAGCAGGGTCGCCCCGCTGCTGCTGCTAGGCATACGTCGGGTCGAGTGGCGCCTCAATCGGGACTAGCTTGTTCAGCGAGTTGTCCACGACTTTCATCTCGAACGGGTATTTGCCGGTCGACTTCTTCCACTGCACGCCGACGGGCTGGATGACGCCCACTCCGGGAGCTGGCGCGTTGGACGCTGCGAAGTCGAGCGGTCCGCAGATCCCGGAGTAGTTGACAGTGTGCAGCGCGTTGGCTACTTCCTTCTTGTCATGCGGGTCGGAGACCGCCGTGAACGCCTCTTTGGCGACCTCGAACAGCGAATAAGTCGACCCGATCGCCTGCGTCCACTGATCGCCGGTGCTGGACTGGTACTCGGCTGCGAGCGAGCTCGCGCTCTGGCCGGTCAGCGACGACTTGTAGGGCATGTACGGGCCCCACCACGAGTCCGTCGCAATGTTGTTGACAAGCGGGCCGAGTACCGAGGTGTCGGTCGGGAAGAGCAGAACCTTGGCTACTGTCGCGAGCTTCGGCTTGTATCCCTGCTGGTAAGCCTGCTTCCAGAACGTGTTGAAGTCCGGCGGGACCGGGCAGTTGCTGTAGATCTCGCAGTCCTTGCTCTTGAACAACGTGATCATCGAGGTGTAGTCGGTCTGCCCATCGGGGTACGCGCCACCATCCACGACCTTGTAGCCGACCGACTTGATCAGCGGCTCGAAGCCGTCGCGGAAGGCGTTGCCGTCGGCGTCGTTCGGGTACATGCAGCCCACGACGTGGTTATTCGGGATGCGCTGCCACATCGGATGGAAGCAGCCGAGGAACTGCTCGAGCCCGAAGAAGAACATCGTGCAGTACTCGTATTTGGTCGTCGGCTTCAGCGGGTCTCCGCCCAGCCCTGCGTACCAGGATTCCCACGGAACAACGGTCGACAGGCAGGGCGTGCCCTGCTTCTCGCACTGCACGGCGACCGGATTAGTGGTCTCGGGCGTGGACGTCGTCAGGATTACGTCGGCAGTTCCCGCGAGCTGAGCGGCAAGCTGCCCGGCCCGGGTCGGGTTGGACTGCGTGTCTTGAACGCTGATATTGACCTTGTACTTCTTCCCGCCGACCGTGAAGCCATTCTTGTAGGCAGCGGTATTCCTAATGATGTTCACGACGAACGTGTCACTCGCGCCGAAATCCGAAAAGTCTCCGGTCAGCGGAGTGATGAACCCAATGTTGATAGTGCCGGACTTGCCACCGGTCGAGACTCCCTTGATGCCAGATCCGCAGGCGGCGAGCAGGCCACCCGCGCTCACCGCCAGTGCCCCCGCACCTACGCCCTTGAGCACGGACCGCCGGTCAAGGGCTAGCTGGTCATCATTAGCTTTGTGACGGTCCATTCCGTCTCCTTGCAGTCAGAACGCAAGCCACAGTCCCATATAACTAGCGCAGAACCACCCGCGACATCACGTCCGCTGAACGAGGCCACGGCCGGAGTCGCGCCCGTCTGCAAGGCAATGACCGCCTCACGCTGTCACTATGGGGAGTAGCCGCTGGATGTTCGCTTAGCGTACAGCCATACGCATTGCAGCACTCAAGCATGCCGCGCCCTACGGTGTCAACAATTACCGAAATGTGTGGCACAACAGTGATGTAACACTGTGACCTGCGAGCTTGGCGAAGTTCTGGCGCACCGGCGTAGGCCTTAGCCGACAAACCGCTGGGCCCGAAGGTCCGACTCGATCCGCGATGCTGTCCGCAGCAGCGCCGGGAGCATCTCGCCACGCAACACGCTCATGCTCACCCGGCTAGCGTGGGTGGACACGTTGATGGCCGCGGTGCCCACGTCGGGCGCGCCACGGATCGGCGCCGCGATCGATCTGAGACCCTCCTCAAGCTCCTGGTCGACGATCGCGTAGCCTTGCGCGGCGACCTCGGTGATCATCTCTCGGAGCCGTGTGCGGTCCGTGACCGTCTTGCTGGTGAACTCCTCAAGCGTCGCCTCGGCCAGGAACTTGTCAAGTTCAGCCGGCGGCAGCTCGGCTAGCAGCACCCGGCCCATCGAGGTCGCGAACGCCGGGAACCGAGTGCCCACCGAGATGGCCACGGTCATGATGCGCTTCGTCGGCACCCGCATAACATAGACGACCTGCTGGCCGTCAAGCACCGATATCGACGAGGACTCATGCAGCCGGGCGACTAGCTCCTCCACGTGCGGGGCCGCTATCTCCGGCAGTGCCAGCCCGGACAGGTAAGCGTAACCGAGCTCGAGCACCTTCGGCCGGAGCGAGAACAGCCGCCCGTCGCTGCGGACGTAGCCGAGTGTGACCAGTGTCAGCAGAAAGCGCCGTGCGGCGGCCCGGGTCAGGCCGGTGGCCCTGGCCACTTCGCTGAGGGTGAGCTGCTCTCGGTCCGGCCCGAAGGCGCGGATCACTGCGAGCCCGCGATCGAGCGACTGGACGAAGTCGGCGTCCCTGGCCTCGTGACCGTCCGGCGCGGGCCGGCCAGCCGAAGGGGAATGACGGCGCAAGGTCTGCCGGCCGGCGGACTGGCCGCCGCCCTGAGGCCTCCGAGCGGCCGCGGTGCCGTCGTTCGCGTCGTTCGCGCCGGTCCTCACCGCTCCGATGGTATAGCCCGGGTCGACGTTAGATCACCTGCGCCGCGATCTTGTCTGCCGTCGCACGGACCGTCGGCCCGAGACGGCTCACGAGTTCGCTCATCGCAGCGGGAGACCACGGGATCGCAACGTTGACCGCTGCCACCACGTCGCCGGATCGCGAGCGCACGGGCGCAGCGATGGACCGTAGCGCGCTTTCGAGCTCCTCGTCATTCGTCGCGATGCCGGTGCGGCGTACCTGCTCGAGCT
>JASHSO010000424.1 GCA_030038715.1 Streptosporangiaceae bacterium | reverse complement strand
CGCTCAGCCTGGAATGGGTCGCCATCGCGATCGTCCTGGTCACTGCGGCCCTTGCGCTAGCCACGTTCCTGACCGGCAAGCTCGGCGACCTCGAGAAGCTGATCCCGGACTGAGTCATGAGCGCATTAGCGGTGCACGTGCGGCGACTACGGCACGAGGACAAGGGTGCGCTGACGCTCAGCTATGTTGTCGTGCTCCCGTTCTTGTTCTTGTTCATCATGACTGCGATCCAGGCATCCTTCTGGTTCCTGGCCAGGCAGGCGGCGCTCGCTGCCGCAAGGCAGGGTGCCGATGCTGCTCGATCCTTTGGCGCCTCACGCGCGGCAGGTCCACCTGCAGCCCTGGCATTCGCGCGCCGGGCGGGCCAGGGGTACCTGCTTGACCCGTCCGCGAGTGCCTCGGGCAGCACCGTAAATACGGTCTCGGTCACGGTTACCGGGCGCGTTCCCAGCTTTGTCCCCGGGCTCGTCGTACGGGTTACCGAAACCGTACAGGCGCCAGTCGAGGAGTTCGAAGAGTGAGCCAGCCCGATGACGGTACTGCCGGAAGCGCGGCGCTCGAACTCGTCATCCTCGCGCCCGTTCTGCTTGGACTGCTCGGCCTGGTCATTGCCGCCGGGCGCACGTCGGTCGCCCAGGGTGCGGTTGATGCGGCGGCACGTGACGCTGCTCGGCAGGCGTCGCTTGCCCTGTCGCCGCAGGTCGCTCGGGCAAATGGCACAGCAAGCGCGCGCGGTGCGCTGAGGCAGGACGGGCTGGGCTGCGACCCTATCGTCCGCATCGACACGATCGGCTTCGCCACCCCGCCAGGTCAGCCAGCGTCGGTGTCGGCCACCGTTTCCTGCACGGTTCCGCTGGCGAGCCTGGCTCTCCCCGGACTTCCGGGCAGCCGGACACTAACCGCAACCTTCACAAGTCCGCTCGACATCTACAGAGCGAGAGACACCGGGTTCCCGGAATTTCGAGCCACGATCCGGCTGAACCCAACCAGGGACACCCCGTGAAGGGGCGTCCCGGTCCTCCGGTGCAGGGAATTCGTGAGCCCGCATGCGACCTTAGCGCGGCCGCCGGGCCGACAAATCGGCTGAGCTTCTGTCATCAGGTCGTCGCCGTCCACAACATCACCATCGACCCTCCGGTAACCCCAGAGTCAACCGCGTGCGCTCTGGACGGCCGAGCACACCGCACTAGGCGGCACGACGGCGAGCTTGGCGCGCTGTCCCTCATGATCGTCGTTCTGTTCGTGGCGTTCGCTTGCCTGGCCGGGATAGTCGTCGATGGCGGGGCCAAGCTGACAGCCGATGAGACCGCTGCGGCCGTGGCGCAAGAAGCGGCACGGGCAGGAGCGATGTCCGTGGACGCTTCCACTGCCTATGCCAGCGGCACGTTCGTGGTCGGCCAGCAGGCTGCGCTGGCTGCGGCGCGCAATTACCTCACCTCGGCCGGCTATGACCACTACTCGGTGTCGGCAGTCGGCAGCCGAGCCATCCGCGTGAGCGTGACCATTGTCGAGCCGACCAAGTTCCTGTTGCTCATAGGCATCCGCTCTTTCACCTGCACCCAGACGGCGACCGCGTCCCTGGTGACCGGCGTTACGGGGGGCACATGATCACGCGATCTCGCGCGGTGATCGCCGGGCTCGCCGCCCTCACCACCCTGGTTGCAATCGTCGTCGGCCTGCCCGTGGTCCTGTACAAGTTCGGTGGCTCGCCGTTGCCGCGGCGGGTTCCGGGCTGGCACTGGCTCCTCACCGCGCTGGGCAGCGCCGATAGCGGAGCGTTGCTCCTGGCTGCGGTACGGGATTGCGCCTGGCTCGGCTGGCTGCTCTTCACGGCGGCGGTCCTCATGGAGGCGCTGGCCGCGCTGCGAGGAGGGCGGGTTCCGCGCCTCTGGCTCGGGGGCGTGCAGAGCTTAGCGGCCCGGCTTGTCGCGCTCGCCGCAGTGACCTTCGCTGCGCCCGCGACCGTGACGCTTACCGCGTCGGCGGCCATGGCATCTGCCACGCAACACGTTCCGGCGGGGGACCCGCTGCGGCACGCGCTACTGCTAGCTGCCTCTGCAGGCCTGAAGACCGATGCGTCAGCTAACCAGGGCAGTGTGCTTGGGCAGACAAATGTCCTGGGTGCGCGCAGCGACGGCACTCCGGCGACCAGGATCGTCACCGTCCGGCCAGGCGACTGCCTATGGGGCATCGCGCAGCGGTACCTGGGTGCGGGCGACCGGTATCCGGAGATCGCCAGCCTGAACTACGGCCGCGAGATGGGTGGTGGTGAGGTGTTCACGAATCCATCCCTGATCGAACCCGGCTGGCAGCTCATCCTGCCCTCGGCCACCGTCGCCAGCCCGATCCAGCCGGGTAACGGTGCGACTTACCACCTGGGCCATTCCACCAGCGATGAGCTCTACCGTCGGCGCCATGCGGGGGCTACCAACCGGCCAGCCGGCGCGGGCACAGAGTCGGTAGCCGCCCAGCCGACCGGCGGCCCGGGCCGGCCGGCCAGCCTGACTGGCGGGGCCGGTCGACATGCCAGCGCGGCAGGCGCATCGGGCCGCGTCGGCCATCGGCGCGGCGGCTCTTCGCCGGCTGGCCAGTTCCCGCAGGCAGTGACGTTCGTGACCGGAGCACTGGCTGGCTCGGTACTCACCAGCCTCAGCCGATTGCGGCTCCGGCAGCGCCAGGAGCGCCGCCGCGGTCGACGCATCGCGCTGCCAGCTGACGGGGCGGCCTTGCTGGTCGAGCAGAAGCTTCGTGCCGCCGCCCCAGTCGAGCCAGCGCCCACGCTCAGAGACGCGCTGGCTTGGCTGGAGGCCTGCATGGCCAGTGCGGGTCAGCCACTACCGGAGATCGTCGGACTGCACGTGACGCCGATCGCGCTCGAGGTGCTGTTGTCGGCCCCTGCCCCCGAGTCGCCGCCGCCGCCGTTCGCTATCACCCCGGGCCGTCAGGGCATGTGCTGGCAGCTGGACTTGCCACTGGCCGCCGAGACCTTGTTCCGGCCCGTCGGCGACGAGGGCCTCTTCGGCTCCGTGTCCGGCAACCTGCTGCCCAGCTTGGTCACTGTCGGCGCTACGTCCGACGGTTACCTGCTGCTCGATCTGGAGGCGCTGAGGGTGACGGCCTGCGACGGCCCGAGAGACCTGGTGGATCGGGTGATCGCGGCGGCCGCCAGTGAGCTGGCTGTCTGCCAGTGGGGCGGCTGTTACGAGCTGATTCTTGTCGGATGCGGCGAGTTCGAGGTGCTGGGCCGCGCTGAGCACTTCGACACGGTGGACGAGGCGCTGGCACTGCTGGAGTCCCGGGCTGAGGCCGTGACTCGCCGACTGGCTGCACTAGGGGAGCCGGATCAGTCGCGGGCTGACGTACGCGAGATGCGGCTGGCGTCGCCTGACGACGAGGACTGGGGCGTGACGATCTTCGTTAGCCGGGTCGAGCCGAGCCCCGATCAGATGAGCCGGCTGCTGCAACTGGCCGAAGACGGACCAGGCGGCCTTGCGGCGCTGGTGGGCGGCGACCCTGAGTCGCCTGACGGAAGGATGGCACCAGCAGTCCTGCAACTCGCTCCCGACCCGCAAGCAGCCGGTGGCATCGTCGCCAACGTCGTTCCGCTGCAGATCGCAGTCCGCCCGGAGACTCTCTCGCCCGCGGAATACGAGGCGCTGGCGACGCTGTTCGCGGTCGCGGCCGAGACTGCGGATGTCAGCGCACAGGACGAGCCCTACGCCTGCTACGAGGCACCGCCGTGGATTCCGCAAACTGCCACGATGGGAGCAGGCCGGCCTGCTGCCGTACCCTACCCGGCTGCAGGTGCGGCAGAGGACGTGAACGAGGCCCGAGCCGAAGGTGCGGGCCAGACGTTGGCCGATGCCTATCCGCTCGGGCTCGACCTGCCCGGAGCGGACGAGGCCGGCCATTTGCACTTGGCCAGTGCGCGGTGGCCGGTCGCTCCGGCCGAGCCCGAACTGCCTGCAGATCCGGGTGCCGAGCCGCAGTCCGATCCGCAACATGCCACTGGCCACCTGAAGGTCAAGATCCTCGGTCCGTTCAGCATCGACGGCTCAGCGGAGCAGTTGCATCCGAAGCCGGCCGAGCTCGTGCTCGCGCTTGCGCTGGCAGCGCCGTCCGGACTGCCGAACTCGGCCTTGTGCAGCATTCTTGGTGCCGACCCGGACCACCCCAAGCCACCCGACGCCATCCGGCAGCTCATCATGCGCACGAGGCGACGCCTGGGCCATGCCGATGACGGTCGGGAATACATCATCCACACCGGCAACGGAAGCTATGCGCTGCACCCCGACGTCGCACTCGACTGGTCAGAGTTCCGTGACCTCGTCGCGTCTGGCAGGACAGACGACCTGCGAGCCGCCATGTCGCTGATCCGCGGCCAGCCCTTCAACGGCAGCTACTTCTGGTGGATCGACATCCCCCTGCTGGAGACAGTCCGGGCCGAGGTTGTCGATGCGGCCGAGACGCTGGCCGAGCGCGAGATGGCGGCTGGCTCGGCGCGCGGCGCCGCTAGGGCCGCACGCGCGGGACTGGCCGCCGAGGCAGCAGCGGAGCAGCTGTGGCGCATCCTCATGCGCGCCGAACATGCGGCCGGGAACCTGGCTGGCGTCACCGAAGCATGGCGCCGCTGCCTGGACGCGATCGCGGACATCGCACCCGACGGCGAGCCGCACCCGGACACTGCCGCCCTGTACCACCAGCTCACACAGCGCCGCCTGCCCGTCCGCGGCTGAAGCTGCTGGCAAATCTAGCTATACGTGTTACGCTGATTTCTACAGTAACCAGAGGAGCTTGCTATGGAGAGAGCGGCTCTGGAGCACATCCAGAACCTGTTGGCCGAGCAGATGAGGGAGCGGATCCCTGGCGACGCGATAGAGCGCGTGGCGGTCCTGCAGTACGGCGACGATCCGATGGTCGAGCCTGGGGAATTGCTCGTCCGGGTCTACGTCGCATCGGGTGCCGAGAAGGAAGAGCGCGCACACGCCCTGGAGCAGTTCCATGACGCCAACCGGGAGGCCATCTTCAAGCTCCGTGATGAGCTGCTTGCCAGGGTGCCCCAGGCCAGAAGACTCGAGTTCCGCGCTGGCGACGATGAGGACGGTCCGCGGATGATGCTTCGCGGACCGCGCGTGGTGCCAGAAGGGCGGGCGCTCGGTGGCCCCGAGCTCACGCCGGTCATGGCCAGGCTCAGTCCGGCCGACTTGGAGACGCTCGACACGCTGATCACCTCCGGCATCGCCGGCAGCCGGGCGGACGCGGTGCGCTGGACCATAGCTCGGGTCCGTGAACGCCCCGCCTTTGAGCGACTGCGCGAGCACGTGCACGAGATCGAGGAACTCAAAGCCCAGTTCTGACTCACTCGGGGCTAGCAGGCAACCTGCCTGCGTACGCGTAGATTGGGCGGGACCGTACCAGGGGGAAGGAATTCTCGTGCCACTATCTGACACCCCATCGATGTGGAACCCGTTCGCGAATATGGCCGTCGCGCCCGGTAACGCTATTACGATCGTGGGCGGCCGCGGCTCCACCATCTTCGATGCGTCGGGCAGGCAATACCTCGACGCGATTGCCAGCCTCTGGTACTGCAACGTCGGACATGGGCGCGCGGAGCTTGCCGAGGCCGCGGCCAGGCAGATGCGCGAGATCGCCGCCTACCAGGCCTACGAAGTGTTCTCCAGCGAGCCAGCCGAGGCACTTGCGCGGCGAGTCGCGGAACTCGCCCCGATCCGTGACGCGAAGGTCTTCTTCACGCCCGGCGGCGGCTCGGATGCCGTGGACACCGCTGCCAAACTCGCCCGGGCGTACTGGCGCGCGGTCGGCCAGCCGGACAAGCAGGTCGTCATCGGACGCTCGTACGCCTACCATGGCGTGAACGCGTTCGGCACCTCCCTTGGCGGCATCCCGGCCTTCAGCGAACCATTCGGCCCGCTGGTGTCATCGGTCGAGCACGTGCCGTGGGATGACACCGGAGCGCTTGCCAAGCTGATTGAGCAGGTGGGTGCCGATCGGGTAGCGGCCTTCTTCTGCGAGCCAGTGGTCGGGGCGGGCGGCGTGTACTTCCCGCCGGACGGCTACCTGGCAGAGGTCCAGCAGATCTGTCGCGACCAGGATGTCCTGTTCGTGGCCGACGAGGTCATCACGGGCTTTGGCCGGACGGGGGAATGGTTCGGGAGCAGCCGCTTCGGTCTTGAGCCGGACATCATGACTGTGGCCAAAGGCCTGACCTCGGGCTACCTGCCTCTCGGCGCTGTGCTGGCCGGACCGAAGGTGGCAGAGCCGTTCTGGCGTCCTGGCACAGCTGAGATCTTCCGGCAGGGATATACCCTACACCGCTCACCCAACCGCGTGCGCCGTGGGCTTGGCCAACTTGGACATCATCGAGCGCGAACAGCTGTTGCCTAGGGTCAGGGAGCTGCAAGCCGTGTTGGCCGCCGCCCTCACGCCGCTCGCCGACCACGACCTGGTCGGCGAGGTCCGCACCGGCCCTGCACTGCTCGCAGCCGTAGAGATCGCCCCGGCAGCCGTCCGGGACGACCCCGGCATCGGCGCGAGGTTGGTAGTAGCTGCCCGCGGTCGCGGGGTCATCACGAGACTGCTGCGCGGCGTCGCCTTGCAGGTCTCGCCGCCGTTCGTTATCTCCCAGCAAGAGATAGCCCAGATCGCGGAGGTCTTCGCCGCTACGCTGGATGCAGAGCTGAGATAGGGCCAGGGACCCGGCCGACGTTAGCCGAACGGTCCCGGCCAGGAACCCGCCGGTTGCGATGAAGCCCCGGTCAGCTCTTGCTGCCCGGGGCTTCCCGCGCTCGGCTGCGAGACTTCAGCTGATGCTCGAGTCGACCACGACCGGCTGGGTGTCATGCACATCGACGTTGTCGAAGATGCCGGGCGCGTTCTGGAACTGGCCGCTCGGGTTGTTGTGCAGTGTCGAGTGCTCGATCCTCAGGATTCCCGGGCCATTGTCGACCACGAAGAAGATCGCGCCGCCGCCCTCGCGGGCACTGTTGTTCTCGATGCGGGAGCCGTCGATGGTCAGGTTGTAGCTGTCACCGTCGGTATAGATGGCCCCGCCGCTGCCGCCGCCCTGGGTTCCCGCCTGAGCAGGGTTCTGGCCCCATCCGATCGCCTTGTTGCCGGTCATCACGCTGTTGATCACATCGAAATTCGCATACAGGCCACTCAGTGCCGCACCGTTGGCGCACGCGTTGTCCTTGAACGTGTCGTCGGTGATGTAGATCGGCGTGTGCATGTCCATGCCGTAGGCGCGTATTGCACCGCCACCGAGATCAGGGCCGTATGCGTAGCACTTGTCGTCCACGAAGTCGGAGTTGACGACCTTGAGCTGGCCGCCCTGAACGTAGATGGCACCGCCACCAGTATTGGCGGTGTTGGCGTCGCTTGGCTCGCGCTCACCCGCGTAGCCGTCTACGAACCTCATGTTCTCTACGATCAGCTGGGGCCCGGCCTGCTCCCAGCAGCGGTTCGGACAGGTGTCCATGGACAGGATCCGGACCTTGCCGCCGCCGTTCAGCGTCACCTTGCCGCCGCCGTCGATCACAGTTCGCCGCAGGACTTTCGCGGTGGCTGTCATGGTGATAGTGACAGGCCTCGCGCCGCAGTCGAACTTGATGATGCCGCCCTCCGCGACTGCCGTGATCACCGCCGCTGAGGTGCAGCTGGCGGCCGTGCCGGTGCCGACGACATGGTTGGGGTGCGCGGTGCTGACCGCGCGGGCCGCAGCCGGCACCGACACGCCGCCGAGGTTGCCATAACTGGCCGCGTGGCTGGAGGTACTGGCGCTGGCTGGCGCGGCAGTGAGCCCGCCTGCCAGTGCCACCGTGAGCACGCCCGCCGCGGTGGTGAGGAACTTGCCAAATTCGCCTATCAGTCGCATGAGCGACTATGCTAGCTGATAGAACACAATGATACTGTTAATTCGTAAACTTCCCAAGGTTGACTAGAGCGCCTACCGATGAAGAATCACGTCAGCATCTTGCCGCACGTGACCCAGGCAGGTTTACGGTGCCCCCGAGACGCGCCATCGGCAGACCTGGACG
>JASHSO010000423.1 GCA_030038715.1 Streptosporangiaceae bacterium | reverse complement strand
GTCGTGTCCAGCGTGCTGCAGCTGGTCCTGGTGCTCGCTGCCATGTTCTACTTCTCCTGGCTGGTCACAGCCGTGTCGCTCGTGCTCATCCCGCTTTTCCTGCTCCCGGCCCGGCGGGTGGGCCGGAAGCTGCAACGGCTGAGTCGCGAGTCGATGCAACTCGATGCGGAACTCGGCTCGACCATGACCGAGCGCTTCAACGTAGCGGGCGCGATGCTGGCCAAGCTGTATGGTCGGCCCGCCGACGAGCTTGGCCTGTTCTCCGGCCGGGCTGCCAGGGTCCGCGACATTGGCGTGTTGACGGCGCTGTGGGGTAGCGGCCTGTTCATCGCGCTCAGCCTGCTCGCGACGCTGTCCACTGCCGTGGTCTATGGCGTCGGCGGCGAGCAGGCCATCCGCGGCGTCTTCCAGGTCGGCACCCTAGTAGCGCTGGCAGGCCTGCTGAGCAGGCTGTACGGGCCGATCACTGCGCTGTCCAACGTGCAGGTCAACGTCATGACGGCGCTAGTGAGCTTTGACCGGGTGTTCGAGGTACTCGACCTGAAGCCGCTGATCGATGAGCGCGCGGATGCGGTGCCGTTGCTGTCGCCGCCCGGCAACGGGCAAGCGGCCGCGCCCGAGATCGAGTTCGCGGACGTGAGCTTCCGCTACCCGACAGCCGCTGAGGTATCGCTGGCCTCGCTCGAGTCGATCGCGGTACCGACGCTTGAGCGAGACGGCCAGGGGTTGCAGGCACTCAGCGACGTTAGCTTCCGCGCTCCGGCCGGACGCCTGACGGCCCTGGTCGGTCCGTCGGGCGCGGGCAAGACCACGATCACGCACCTGGTGTCGCGGCTGTATGACCCCAGCTCCGGCAGCGTGCTGATTGGTGGCAAGGACCTGCGAGACGTGACACTGGAGTCGCTACACGCCGCGGTCGGCGTCGTCACCCAGGACGCCCATCTGTTCCACGACACAATCAGGGCCAATCTGCTCTATGCCCGGCCCGCAGCCACCGAGCAAGAGCTGATCCTGGCGTGCCAGGCCGCGCAGATCTGGGACCTGGTCTCGGGCCTGCCCGATGGCCTGGACACCGTCGTCGGCGACCGCGGCTACCGGCTGTCGGGCGGCGAGAAGCAGCGAGTCGCTCTAGCCAGGCTGCTGCTGAAGGCACCGTCCGTCGTCGTGCTCGACGAGGCCACGGCCCACCTAGACTCAGAGTCCGAGGCTGCAGTCCAGCGCGCGCTCAAGACGGCGCTGGCGGGCCGTACCTCGCTGGTGATCGCGCACCGGCTGTCGACCGTGCGGGAGGCAGACCAGATCCTCGTCATCGACGCTGGCCACGTGGTCGAGCACGGCAGGCACGAGGACCTGCTTAAGGCCGGAGGACTGTATGCCGACCTGTACCGGACGCAGTTTGCCCGGCAGGAGGCGGGGGCCTTGCCGGATATGGGCGTCGGCCTTGCGTCGGCTCCGAGCTAGCGGGCCGCGCAGCACGGTGGCTGCGGCATCGCTGCGGTCGCGCTGGATCGACGGGCGGCGCCGGAGTGCGGAGCGCCGATGACAAAGACCGGCTGGCGGACCTCCCGGCTGTTGACCACCAGGATGTGCGGGCGGGATGGCATGGCTACCCATCAGTGTGACACTGCGTGCCAGCCGGCCAGGCCGGACCGGGTGATCTTGCAGCGGCGGGAGCGATCGACTCAGCGGGTTCCTAGCCGTCATGGTGCGCGGCGGCCGGGCCTCGCTTACCGGGTCGGCGGGAGTGCTGATCGGCGTGCCGATCGATGTTCAGCGCCGCCTGGATCAGCGGGACGTGGCTGAACGCCTGCGGAGTGTTGCCGACCTGCCTGCCGTACCTCGGGTCGTACTCCTCGCTCAGCAAGCCAAGGTCATTGCGCAGGCTGAGCAGGCGCTCGAAGGTGGCCACAGCCTCGTCGCAGTCCCCGATCATGCGCAGGGCATTGACCAGCCAGAAGCTGCACGCCAGGAATGCTCCCTCCGCGCCAGGCAGGCCGTCGACGTCGGCCGTTGCGCCGGCGTTCAGTGCTGCTGGGGGCTGGCTGTAGCGCAGCAGCAGTCCGTCTCGCATCAGCTCGCGCTTGATCGTCCGGACCGTGGAGACGACCCTCGGATCGTCGGGCGGCAGGAAGCCGACTTCGGGGATGAGCAGCACCGAGGCATCGAGTTCGGCGCTGCCGTAGTACTGGGTGAAGACGCCGCGACCGGAGTCAAAGCCCTGGTCGCACACCTGTGCGTGAATCTCGTCCCGGACCGCGCGCCACCGCTGCTCGGGCCCGGGGTTGCCCTGCTCCACCAGGTGCAGAGCCCGGTCGAAGGCAACCCACGCCATCACCTTGGAGTGCACGAAGTGCCGCCTGGGCCCGCGGACTTCCCAGATACCCTCGTCTGGCTCTTGCCAGTGATCCTCCACGAAGTCGAGCAGCTTGCGCTGCAGGCTCCAGGTGTGCTGGTCGAACGACAGGCCCGCCTGCCTGCCTAGGGTGAGCGCGTCGATCACCTCGCCGTAGACGTCGAGCTGCCGTTGCTCAACCGCGGCATTGCCGACCCGGACCGGAGCCGACCGTTCGTAGCCAGCAAGCCAGCTGACCTCCCACTCGGCCAGCCTGCGCTCGCCCGCCACGCCGTACATTATCTGGACATCGGCCGGGTCGCCTGCTATCGCCCGGGCGAGCCACTCCTGCCAGCTCGCGGCCTCGCCGGTATAGCCGGTGCGCAGCAAGGCCTCCAGCGTGATGGTCGCATCGCGTAGCCAGCAGTATCGGTAATCCCAGTTCCGCACGCCCCCGAT
>JASHSO010000422.1 GCA_030038715.1 Streptosporangiaceae bacterium | reverse complement strand
GGCGTCAACCCGGCGTCGCTCGTGCAGGTGCTGTTCGTGCTCGGCGAGATGGTCACCGCCACGCAGTCGGTGAACGACGAGACGCTGCAGCTACTCGGCGCCGAGCTCAGTTACAACGTCCAGGTGGTCTCGCCGGAGGAAGAGGACCGGGAGCTGCTCGAGTCGTTCGCCATCGAGTTCGGCCAGGACGAGGGCGGCGACGCCGACCTGGTGCCCAGGCCGCCGGTGGTGACCGTGATGGGTCATGTCGATCACGGCAAGACCAAGCTGCTCGACGCCATCCGGCACACCAACGTGGTCGCGCACGAGGCTGGCGGCATCACCCAGCACATCGGCGCCTACCAGGTCAACACCGAGGTGGACGGTCAGGATCGCAAGATCACCTTCATCGACACCCCTGGTCACGAGGCGTTCACCGCCATGCGTGCGCGCGGCGCCGAGACCACCGACCTGGTGATCCTGGTCGTGGCCGCGGACGACGGCGTGAAGCTGCAGACCACCGAGGCGCTGAACCACGCGCAGGCGGCCGGCGTCCCGATCGTCGTCGCGGTGAACAAGATCGACAAGGAGGGTGCGGACCCGCAGCGGGTGCGCGCCCAGCTCACCGAGTACGGCCTGGTGGCCGAGGAGTTCGGCGGGCAGTCGCTGTTCGTGGACGTGTCGGCGCGCACCGGCCAGGGCATCGAGCAGCTGCTCGAGGCGGTCATCCTGACCGCCGACGCCGAGCTGGACCTGCGGGCTAACCCGCACCAGCAGGCCCAGGGTGTCGCCATCGAGGCGCACCTGGACAAGGGCCGCGGCCCGGTGGTCGACGTGCTGGTGCAGCGCGGCACGCTGCGGGTGGGCGACTCCATCGTCTGCGGCGAGGCATTCGGCCGCGTGCGGGCAATGCTGGATGAGAACGGCGACCAGGTACGCCAGGCAGCGCCGTCCCGGCCGGTCGAGGTACTAGGCCTGACCGGCGTGCCCGACGCCGGTGATAGCTTCCTCGTCGTCGACGACGACAGGGTGGCCAGGCAGATCGCCGAGCGGCGCGAGGCCAGGGAGCGCAGTGCGATGTTCGCCCAGCGCAGGCCCAGGGTCACCCTCGAGGACCTGGAGTCGGCGCTCAAGTCGGGCGAGCGCCAAGAGTTGCTGCTGATCATCAAGGGTGACGTGTCCGGCTCGGTCGAGGCACTGGAAGACGCGCTGCTGCAACTCGACGTGGGCGAGGAGGTCCAGCTTCGGGTCATCGGCCGCGGTGTCGGCGCTATCACCCAGGACGACGTGAACCTGGCCATCGCCTCCGACGCGGTGATCATCGGCTTCAACGTGCGCCCGGCAGGGCGAGCCGGTGAGCTGGCACAGCGCGAAGGCGTGGACATCCGCTACTACTCGGTGATCTACCAGGCAATCGAGGAGGTCGAGGCCGCGCTCAAGGGCATGCTGAAGCCCGTCTTCGAGGAGGCGCAGCTCGGCACGGCCGAGGTCCGCGAGGTATTCCGGGTGCCGCGGGTCGGAAACGTGGCCGGCTGCATCGTCCGGTCCGGCACGATCACCCGCAACAGCAAGGCTCGCCTGGTGCGCGACGGAGTCGTCGTGGCGGGCAGCCTCAGCGTGGACTCGCTGCGCCGGTTCAAGGACGACGCCACCGAAGTGCGCGAGGGATTTGAGTGCGGCATCGGGATCGGCTACAACGACATCAAGATCGGTGACGTGATCGAGACCTTCGAGATGCGGGAGAAGCCGCGGAGCTGAGCCCGCCGTAACGACATCGAGGCTGGCGTGTATGTGGGCGCCCTGACCCTGGACGTTCTGCTTGGCGATGTCAGGTCGCTGAAGCAGAAGCGCTCGGTGGTCAGGCCGCTCATCGCCGATGTGCACAAGAGGTTTCCCGGCGTCGCCGTCGGTGAGACCGGGCATCTGGAGCTGCACCGGCGGGCCGAGATCGGCATTGCCGTGGTCAGCTCGACCGCCGGGAATGCCGTGGAGATGCTGCACGCGTGCGAGCGCTTCGTCGCCGAGCGTCCCGAGATCG
This sequence comes from Streptosporangiaceae bacterium, assembly GCA_030038715.1. Taxonomy (GTDB): domain Bacteria; phylum Actinomycetota; class Actinomycetes; order Streptosporangiales; family Streptosporangiaceae; genus JAJYUU01. The sequence goes on along the minus strand of JASHSO010000422.1, from coordinate 3,649 downwards.
AACTGCTGTCCGCGCGGCAGCGGCTGCTAACCGGCGAAGGGGAGTGAGCCGATGAACCAGGTCGGTGCTAGCTCGGGGGGACGACCCCGGACCAGGGCGCGCAAGCTCGGCGACAGGATCGCCGAGATCGTGGCCGAGATGCTGGAACGCCGGATCAAGGACCCGCGGCTCGGCTTCGTCACGGTGACCGAGGCCCGGGTGACTGGCGACCTGCGCGAAGCCACGGTGTTCTACACGGTGTACGGCACGGATGCCGACGCCGACGGCACCGCCGCCGCGCTGTCCAGCGCAACCGGCCTGATCAGGTCCGAGGTCGGCAGGCAGACGGGCCTGAAGCACACGCCGTCCATCAGCTTCGCCAGGGACACCGTGCCCGACAGCGCGCGCGTCATCGAAGACCTGGTGGCCAAGGCCCGGGCCGCGGACGCTGAGGTGGCCGCGGCCCGGGCCGGCGCGGTCCCGGCCGGCGACCCGGATCCGTACCGGCTCGCAGGGGCACCGGACGACGACGATGACGACCACCAATCCTGACTGGGCCCGGGCCGTCAAGATCCTCGAGCGCGCCGGGCAGGCGTGCCTGGCTTGCCACGTCAGGCCGGACGCCGACGCGCTCGGCTCGATGCTGGCGCTGGGCCTGGCACTCCAAGACCGCTTGACCGTGCTCGCCTCGTTCGACGACGAGGCACTCGACGTGCCAGCCGGCCTGGGCTTCCTGCCCGGCCGCGAACTGCTGGTCCCGGCCGGCCGGCTGCCGGGCCGACCGGAGGTCATGGTGTCGCTGGACACCTCTAGCCCGGACCGGCTAGGCGCGCTGGCCGGCCGCGCTGCCGCGGCCGGCCAGCTGATCGTGCTGGACCACCACGCGTCCAACACCGGCTTCGGCACGCTGAACATAGTCGACCCGCAGGCCGCCGCGACCGCAGTGCTCGCGCACGAGCTGATCGAGCGACTCGGCATCCGGCTGACCCGCGACATCGCTCTCTGCCTGTACACCGGGCTGGTAGCCGACACTGGCTCGTTCAAGTACTCCTCGGTGACGCCGGCCGTGCACCGGCTGGCCGCCGAGCTCTTGTCGTACGGTATCGACCCGGCACAGGTCTCCCGCGAACTGTACGACCGCGCCCCGTTTGGTTACCTAGGCCTGCTCTCGGCCGCCCTCGGCCGCGCCGTGCTCGAACCCGATTCGGCTCGCGGCCTCGGCCTGGTATGGACCACGGTTACGCTTGCCGACCGGAACCGCGCCGGACTACCGCTCGATGCGGCCGAGTCTGTCATCGACGAGCTGAGGCGCACCGACGAAGCCGAGGTCGCTGCCGTCCTGAAGCAGGCAGACGACGGCACCTGGCAGGTCTCGGTTCGCTCGAAGTCCATCGTCGATGTCGGCAAGGCGTGCGCAGCTCTCGGCGGGGGCGGCCATGCCCGAGCCGCCGGTTTCTGGTATGTCGGTGGCGAGGGCCCGGCTGGCGCCGCGGCGAGGGAATCGGCTGGCGCCGCGGCGAGGGAATCGGCTGGCGCCGGCCTCGCGGCCGAGGGCGCCATCGCCGCCCTCCGGAGGGAGCTGGGCAGGCCGTGACGGCACCGAGCGGGCTGCTGATTGTCGACAAACCCGGCGGGTGGACGTCGCACGACGTCGTCGCGAAGATCCGGAAGCTGGTCGGCACCCGCCGGGTCGGGCATGCCGGGACCCTAGACCCCATGGCCACTGGTGTCCTCGTGGTCGGCGTGGAGAAGGCAACTAGGCTGCTCGGTTACCTGGCCCTCGCCGACAAGCAGTACACGGCGACGATCAGGCTGGGGGAAACGACCGCGAGCGATGATGCCGACAGTCCGGTGGTCGACCACGTTCCCGCTCGTAATCTGAGCGAGCCGGAACTGCTGCGCGCAATCGGGGCGCTGACCGGTGAGATCAGGCAGGTTCCGCCCACGGTGAGCGCGATCAAGGTGGATGGCAGAAGGTCGTACCGGCTCGCCCGGGAGGGTGCGGCGCCGCTTCTTGCGGCCAGGACGGTGCGCGTGAGTGAATTCACCGTCGGCGCGATCCGGCCGTGCCGCGACGTGCTGGACCTGGATGTCACCATCACCTGCTCGAGCGGCACCTACATCAGGGCGCTAGCCCGAGACCTCGGCGCGGACCTGGGCGTGGGCGGGCACCTCACTGCGCTGCGGCGCGTCCGGACCGGTCCCTACCTGGCTGCGCAGGCCCGGAGCCCGGATCAGCTCGCCGCGCGCCTGGAGCCGATCCCGCTGGCCGATGCAGCCGCCGCCGCGTTCCCGCGCCGGGACCTGACTGCCGAGCAGGCTCGGGTTGTCGCGCACGGCGGTCGGCTGGAGGCCAAGCGCGAGTGCGCCCGATCTGATACCGATCCGGGGCCGGTGGCCGCGTTCGGGCCGGACGGCTCGCTGATCGCGCTGCTGCGCGAGCAGGACGGCCAAGCGCGGCCGCTCGCTGTCTTCGTGCCCTGACCGGCGTGGCAGGCTTGGAACGGTTAGTACGTGCGGGCCGGGAGGGGTGAGGTGCAGCGCTGGCAAGGGCTGGCCGAGGTTCCAGCGGATTTCGGGCCGTCAGTCGTGACGATCGGCGTGTTCGACGGCGTGCATCGCGGCCATCAGCGGATCGTGGCCCGGGCTCGCGAGGTGGCTGACGGACTCGGTCTGCCGGTCGTCGTCGTCACCTTCGACCCGCATCCGGACGAAGTTGTCAGGCCTGGCTCGCACCCGCCGTTCCTGTGCACGGCCAGGCGCGCGTCGCAGCTGCTGGCCGGCCTCGGCGCAGACGCCGTCTGTGTAATCGAGTTCACCCTCGAGATGTCTCGGGTCGGCCCGGACGAGTTCGTCCGGGCGGTCCTGGTCGACCGGCTGCACGCGGCCCGCGTGGTTGTCGGTGAGGACTTCAGGTTCGGCCACAAGGCGTCGGGTGACGTGACGCTGCTGCGAGAACTAGGGGAGAAGTACGACTTCACCGCCGAGGCCGTACCGCTGGTGACCGAGGACGGCGTGAAGGTCTCCTCCACCGAGATCCGGGCGAAGCTGGCCGAGGGCGACGTCGTCGGCGCTGCGCATGACCTTGGCCGGCCGCACCGGGTGGAGGGCGTGGTGGTCCGCGGGCACCGGCGCGGCCGCGCACTCGGCTTTCCCACGGCAAACCTGGAGACACAGCCACACACCGCGATCCCCGCCGACGGCATCTATGCGGGCTGGCTGACCGAGCTTGACTCCGACGGGACCGAGCTTCAGCGCTGGCCGGCTGCGATCTCGGTCGGCACCAATCCCACGTTCGACGACCGCGAGCGGATTGTGGAGGCGTACGCGCTGGACCGGGACGACCTGGACCTGTACGGGGCGCGCGTAGCTGTCGACTTCGCGCAGCGGCTGCGGCCGACCGTCAAGTTCGCCTTGGTGGCCGAACTGGTCACCCAGATGCGCGCGGACGTCGAGCAGGTTCGCCGAGCGCTGGCCGCCACGTGACTGCCCGGCACCGGATGCGCTGGCGCGCTGCGCGCATGATAATCTCAATTGTCGGCCAGAGTATCTGGCCCGGTTAGCTGTGCCCTCAGGCGGCTAGCCTCCGGGGAAGCACCGCGCAACTCGGCGTGGCGTCTTCCTGCCCCGATCACAACTACTAGGGAGCAACGTGCCGCTCGATACTACG
>JASHSO010000421.1 GCA_030038715.1 Streptosporangiaceae bacterium | reverse complement strand
GCATCAGCTCCCGCCGGAGGGTGTCCGGTCGACATCAGTACCGCCGATCTCGTCGATCTCGGGGCACAACGCCAACGAGTCCGACTTCGGGGTCGAGGAAGTCGACGGGCTCTTCCGCAAGGCTGACGATGGTGGCCAGGCCGGCGAGGACTGTTCTGCAAAATGATCGGAGGTGGTTTGCCGGATCGCTGAAATCGCGCGCGTCTGTAGCCAGACGACTGCATCAACCACCTCGAACCCCGCTGAAGGTGGTCCCGGTGATAGCGAATAAGAAGGCGGGCCCTTCGGGCCGGGACTAGCTTCGCCCAACGAATACCGGGAGAGCAAATGCAGAGAGTAACCGTCGTCAGCCTCTGCGACCTAGAGCACGATGGCGAAGCGCAAGCTACTGAAACAATCGATTTCAGCTACCAGGGCGGCGCATTTCAGCTAGAGGCATGCGGACGGCACGGTGCGCAGCTTAGGCATGACCTAGCCCCGTTCATCACGGCGGCCCGCAAGGTGCGTCCGCATCGCAGTGCCTACGCTCGCCGGACGGCCGCCTCGCGTCGTCGCAGCCAGACCATCCGAGCCTGGGCACAGGCGCAGGGCATAGAGATACCCGACCGCGGCCGGATCGCCAAGACAGTGCTCAGCCAATACGAGGCAGCTCATGCTCAGGCGGACAACGGGGACTGGCCCGCCCGTGTTGACCAGCAGATACCGGAACAGGCAAGGGGCAGCCGCAAGCGGCAGCCGACAACCAGGGAGTCGACAAGCCAGGCAGCAGTCGTGGTACGTGAGCCCGGTATTCCGGATGCCGACAAGGCGTCGGACCGGAGTGGTTCGGCTGCGCCAGCCGACAGTAGATCCCCGCGCCACCTGTCCGCCGCCGATGCCACCCAGCCCATCGTGGTGGCCGCCGACCCCGCCGCTGCGGCTAAGACGCGGCGACCTCGCAAGCCCCGGATGAATGCTCCGCTGCGGCTAAAGCCGTCCGAGGCGTAACTATCATTGTCAGCCATTCCGCTGATGTTACTGACTACGATGGCATGGGCAGTTCGTCGCAACCGCGTCGTACCCGGCCGCAAGCAATTCCTGTCCTCGCAAAGCCGTGCAGGGCAGCAACTCGCCGATTGCTGGAGCCAGCAGTGGGATGCTCAGCCGTGCGTGGTCGAGCAGGGAGTGCTCGCCCGCGCGCGCCTCGATCTCGTGAAGCGGGTATCACGGAAAGCCCGCCTCGCTGCGCCACTGCAGCCATTCTGGGAATACTAGTCAGTGATGAGCCTCGGAGTCCGATTTGGCAAAGGAGTAGCCCTTCTTACTGCCGCATCACACATGTCGTTCAATAACAAGTTAGCTCTTCACAAATGACAACAAGTATAGGAATGGTCGGCGACCATTCACATTTATATCAAGGCCCGGCATCGCCGGCTGAACCGACTGGCGAATACGCCCATCCTGGCTGTTCCGGCAGCGGTTGCCCAGCGCTTGTTGCGCGTGCGCCGTCACGGCGCAGGATCATCTTCGGCGTAACCTCGCGCTGTGGAGTTCAGCCGAGACATCCGCGACGACGTCATCTCGGGCGGCATCACCCTGTCCTTCCGGCTCTGGCGCCGATCCAAGGTCCGGGTTGGCGGCAGGTACTCGGTCGGAGCGGCGTCGATCGAGATCGACTCGATCGAGCTCATGCCCTTCTCCGCAATCACACCCGCAGATGTGCGCCGCTGCGGCGAGCCTGACCTAGAGACGCTGCGCAGGCGGGCGGCGCATGCCGGGCCCATCAGCGATGACACGCTCCTCTACCGGGTCTCGTTCCACATCGTGGGCCGGGCGCGGTAGGGGCAGCCGCGAGCCGGGCTGCACGCTCAACTGACACGCCAAGCTCCGTAACACCAGCGCGAACCGACCGGCCTACGCCTGACCCGGCGTGATAGCCGGGCTCGCGAGCAGCATGCCGCAGCCACTGACGGGCGGGCGGCCAAGCGGACGGCCGCTAGCGGTGCTCAGGCCGGGCTTGCGACCGAGGCAAGCAGCTCAGCGCGCGCCTGGTCTACCGCGGCCAGGATCGCCCCACGGAGCACGGGCCCGCCGGTCACTGCCGTCGGCACCACGGCCGGCCGGGCGGGGCAGATTCGGCCCACTTCGGCGGCGACCCGGCTAGCCAGCTCGGTGCCGCCGGCCAGCCCCACGGCACCGCCGAGTACCACCAGGCCCGGGTCGAGCACTACCGAGATCGCCGCGACGCCAGTGGCTACTCGCTCCGCCAGTTCGGCCAGGAACTTCCCGCCTCGCACATCTCCGGTTGCCACAGCGCTCACGGCGGCGGCGACCGCAGCCTGCGCCGTGAGTTCCGAGAAGCCGTACTGCTCGGCCAGCGGCATCAGGGCCTGCGCGCCCACCAGTCGCTGGAACGCCCCGGTCGCCGGGTGCGTGAGATCCTGCGGCAGCGGCACGCCCGGAACCGGCAGGTAGCCGATCTCGCCCGCGGCGCCGCCGGCGCCGCGGTGTAGCCGGCCGCCAAGCACGGTCGCCAGGCCCAGGCCCACGCCGATCCACACCAGCACGAAGTCGTCGACCGCCACGGCGGCGCCGACAGACCGCTCGGCCATCGCGGCCAGGTTCACGTCATTCTCCAACGTGACCGGCCTGCCCAGGTCAGTGCGCAGCGCATCCAATACGCCCTCGTGCCAGGCGGGTAGGTTCACCGCCAGCCTCGGGTCGCCGGTGCGGGGATCCAGCACACCGGGCGTCCCGATTACGAACGCCCGCAGCGAGTCGGGTGGCACGCCGGCCGAGCCGCATGCCGCCCCGACGGCGCCCCGGACCAGCGCGACCGGGTCCTCGGCGTCGCTGGGGTTGACGGAGATGCGAGCGACCACGTTGCCAGTCACGTCGGCGACGCCGGCGCTGACCTCGTCGTGCTCGACGTGCAGACCCGCCACGTAGGCCGCGGAAGGAACGACTGCGTAGAGCGCAGCATTCGGTCCGCGACCGCCGGCCACCTCGCCAGCAACCTGAACCAGCCCGCGCTCCTCGAGCCGCGCCAGTGCCTGCGACGCAGTGACCTTGGACAGTCCTGTGTGCACCCCGAGCTGCGCTCTGGTGAGCGGTCCGCCGGTCAGCAGCAGCTCCAGCGCCGACCTGTCGTTCAGCTCGCGCAACAGGCTTGGCGTTCCCGGCCGTCGCTCCATTCCCTGCCCCTCACCTGCGTTGCCGTGCTCGAGCACGACCTAGTTCGCTGCAAAACGTCCAGCGCACCCATGAACGAGGCTGACCTGCACCAGCGCAGTCAGTGTCTCAATATGGCAACGGAGTCTATCTTATAGGAAAGTTTCCTGTTAGTTTCTGCGGCATCAACCCAACATCGGGCTCGGTACTGGCAGGCACCTGGCGGGTTCTGGCGCCACCACTGGCGTTCGGCACCTAGCGTAGGGCCGGCCGCCAGGCCACTGGCCCGGCCTGAAGACGTCCGCCCCGGGGACGTCGCGTCCGCTGATTACCGGGAAGGGAGATCGGGCAGTGACAATCACCAGATCGGCGGCCGCAGTGGGCTTGGCCGCCGCGCTCGCCGGAGCAGCCGTCGCAGGCTGCGGCTCGAGCGGCACTAGTAGTCCCTCGTCGTCGGGGTCGATCCCCGCCAAGCTCGTCGTGTGGCGCATGGGCGCCTCGGTGGCGTCCCAGGTGACGTGGATGAACGGCGTCGTCAAGCAGTGGAAGAAGGATTACCCGCAGTACAAGAACACCAAGGTGGTCGTGGACTGGATCCCCTGGACCAGCAACACCACAGACTGGACGAACGCGCTGACCAGCGGCAAGGGCGGCCCGGACATTACCGAGATCGGGAACACCGAGACGCCGGGGCTGGCTGCGCAGGGTGCGCTGGCCAACATCACCAGCAGCGTGCAGTCGTGGGCTAACGGCTCCCAGATCATTCCGGGAAACCTGGCCAACGACACCGTGAAGGGCGACGTCTACGCCGTGCCGTGGTTCGGCGGCGTGCGCGGCGTCTGGTACAACAAGGACCAGTTTGCCAAGGCCGGTATCACCTCCCCGCCCACCACCTGGGCGGAGCTGCTCACCGACGCCAAACTGTTGATGAAGGCTTACCCCGGCACTTACGGCATTGGCGCGCCAACAGACGACACCGACGCCATCGTCAGCTTCATCTGGGGAGCCGGCGGCCAGGTTGCCGTCCAGAAGAACGGCAAGTGGGTGGCCGAGCTGACCTCCCCGGCTTCGGAGAAGGGCATCGAGTTTTACGCCGACCTACTGCGCACCGAGCACGTCTCCTCGACCAAGTACATCGGCGAGACCGAGATCGGAGCCCCGGGAACTGCCGGACCGGGCGGAGCCGAAGAGGACTTCGCGCTCGGCAAGCTCGACATGTACATCGACGGGCCGTGGGCCGAGGCCCAGATCGAGCAGGTAAGCAAGACCAACGAGTCGCAGTGGTCCTCGTTCCCCATCCCGAGCCAGAACGGCCCGAATCCGGCACCTGCGTTCTCTGGTGGCTCGGACCTCGGAGTCTGGGTCAACAGCAAGTACAAGGCCGCGGACTGGAGCCTGATCACCGTGATGGACAGCGTCTCGAACGCGACCACGTTCGCGAACTCGCAGGGCTTCTTCCCAGAGTTCACCTCGCAGCTAACGAGCCCGGCGTACTCGAGCAGTCAGCTCATGGCTGGCTTCGCCAAGGCCGCCGGCTACACCCAGATCGCACCGCTGAACACCGCGAACTGGGCAACGGCCGACACCGGTAAGTACAACATCATCCCGACGATGATGAAGGAGTTGGAGTCCGGCGCCAACGTCCAGTCGACCATAAGCCAGGCCAACGCCGAGCTGCAGACCGTGCTCAACACCGGCAGCGAGAGCTGACCGGGCTGTAACTGCGTCCCGGCCGGCCCGCCAGGGGCCGGCCGGCCGGCCGGGACGTGCCACCCTTCCGCTCGACCGCCGGGAAGGAGCGAACCTGGCCATGGCCGACGCCATCCAGCCCCTCGCTGGCCCCAGACAGTCCCAGCAGGGCGGGCCCGGCGGCTGGACACCGATGCGAACGAGGCTCGGCGCCTTTGTCCGACGCCACAAGCTCGCACCGTACCTGCTGCTGCTGCCGGCACTTGCCGGCATAGCCCTCGTTTTGCTCTGGCCGCTGATCCAGGTCGCGATCTACTCCTTCCAGAACTACGGGCTGCCGCAGATCACCGGAGCCCTGCCCACCCAGTGGGTAGGTTTTGCCAACTTCAGCACGACGCTGCACGACCCGTTGTTCTGGCTGTCGCTGCGGATCAGCGTGCTGTTCGCTGTGGTCGTGGTGCCGCTGACGCTGATCGTCGGCACAGTCGTCGGCCTCATGCTGAACCGGCTTGGCCGGAAGATGTCGATCTTCGTCAGCACCGCGGCGCTGCTCGCCTGGGCCACTCCGCCGGTGTCGGCCAGTGTCCTGTTCTACTGGATCTTCAGCCCGGACGGCGGCCTGGTCGACTGGGCGCTCTCCCGCATGCCGCACTGGCTGGTGGGCAGCACAGACTGGGCCCAGTACAACTGGGCCACCACCGGCGCGCTGCCCGCCTACACGCTGATAGCCCTACTGGTGATCTGGCAGTCCTTCCCGTTCATCGCGGTCACCGTGCTGGCCGGGCTCAAGACGATTCCGGCCGAGCTGAACGAGGCCGCCCGGGTGGACGGCGCGAGCCCGTGGCGGATTTACTGGCGAGTCACCTTCCCGCTGCTCAAGCCCATCTACCTGGTGCTGCTCCTACTGTCGGTGATCTGGGACTTCAACATCTTCACGCAGAGCGACATCATCGCCAGCCTGAGCAACCTGAACGAGTACAACCTGTCGCTGTATATCTACGACAAGGCCTTTACCTTCCCGCCGAGCTACAGCCTCGGCGGCGCGCTCGCGCTGATCTTCGCCGTGATCCTGCTGGTCATCACCTTCGGTTACGTGCGTGCCTGGATCCGGCAGGGGGCACTGCAATGACCAGCGCGGACGTCAGAACGTCCGCCGGGACGGCACCGGCCGCGGTCTCACCTCGGTCCCGCAATAAAGCCGCCACCCGGGCCAGGTCGGCCAAGCGGGCCAAGGCCGTGGGCCTCAACGGCTTCGGGCTGCTGATCGCGCTGGCCACGCTGTTCCCGATCTTCTGGATGATCAGCACCGCGTTCAAGCCGTCGCAAGAGATCTACTCGCTGAACCCGGACCTCCTGCCCGCACACCCGATGCTCGGCAACTTCCGCCAGGTCATCAGCGGCAACGTCACGGGCGGCATCGGGCCGGTCTGGCTGTTTTTCCGCAACAGCTTGGCCGTCGCGCTGGCTACCGTGCTGATCTCGTCGCTGCTCGCGCTGCTCGCAGCCGTGGCCGTGGCCAGGTTCAGGTTCCGGCTGCGCAGCACGTTCCTGATCTTGCTGCTGATCGTTCAGATGATCCCCGGCCAGGCGCTGATCATCGCGCTGTTCTTGGACTTCAAGGCGCTGAACCTGCTGGACACCCTGACCGGCCTGATAATCGTCTACTCGGCGCAGGCACTGCCGGTGACGATCTGGATGTTGCGCAACTTCGTCGCCACGGTCCCCAAGGACCTCGAGGAGGCGGCGGCCATCGACGGTGCGTCGGCGCCGAAAATCTTCTGGCGGATCCTGTTTCCACTGGTCGCCCCCGGCCTGGTGGCCACCAGCATCTTCGCCTTCATCACCGCCTACAACGAGTACATCGTCGCGCTGACCTTCCTTGGCCAGACGCATTCCGACTACACGTTGCCGATCTACCTGACCTACTTCTTCGGCGAACACGGCGCGGAGTGGGGACCGATCATGGCGGCGTCCACCATGTACACGATCCCGGCGATGATCTTCTTCCTGCTCGTGCGCAGACGCCTTGTCGGCGGCCTGGTCGCCGGAGCGCTGAAAGCATGAGACAGGAGGTTGAGACCGACCCAGCCCTGGGCCGGCTGGCTGACGCCATCCTCATACCGCCGTTTCCCGGGGTCAGCGAGCCCGGCTGGATCCGCGCGGCGCTGGCGGACGGGCTGGCGGGCGTCACCCTGTTCGGCTCCAACGTGGCCGATCGCGACCAGCTCGCCGCGCTGACCGCAAGGTTGCGCGCCGCGACCACCGAACCGGTGATCGCCACCGACGAAGAGGGCGGCGACGTCACCAGGATTTCGCATCGCGCCGGCAGCGACTATCCGGGGAACGCGGCGCTCGGGGCGATTGACGACCCCGCACTGACCAGGTCCGTATATGCGGCCATGGGCGCAGATCTCGCGGCTCTCGGCATCAATCTCGATCTCGCTCCGGCCGTCGACGTGAACAGTGCCAGCGACAACCCGGTCATCGGCACCAGGGCGTTCGGAGCCGACCCCGAGCTAGTGGCACGGCACGCGGCAGCCGCCGTGGCCGGCTTGCAGTCAGCCGGGGTGGCCGCCTGCGCCAAGCACTTTCCCGGCCATGGCAGCACAAGCGCCGACTCACACCTCGTACTCGCCACGATCGACGCGCCGCTTAGCGTGCTGCGCAAGCGCGACCTGCCACCGTTCGCCGCCGCCATCGAGGCCGGAGTCCGCACCGTCATGCCTGGCCACCTGCGCGTACCCGAGCTGACCGGGGACCTGCCTGCTTCACTGTCGGCCGCGGCGCTTACCGGCCTGCTGCGCGGCGAACTTGGCTTCGAGGGCGTCATCGTGTCCGACGGTCTGGAGATGGACGCCGTCAGCCAGCAGTACGGGATTCCGGAGGCCGCCGTGCTTGCCGTGCTGGCCGGCACGGACCTGCTCTGCCTGGGCCGCGACCAGGATCGAGCGACCTTCCTCGCGGTGCGGTCCGCACTGGTCGAGGCGGTGCAGTCGGGCAGGCTGGCGGGCTCGCGGCTGGAGGAGGCCGCCGAACGGGTGACGCGACTGCGGGCATGGCTGGCGGAGTTTGCGTCGCGGCCCGGCGGCGCGGGCCGTGCCGCCGGCGAGACCGGCCGGGACGGGCAGGCGGACCTGGACGGCGCGGCCGGCCTGGGCGAGGATCCGGCTCTGGTCGGGCTGGCCGCCGCGCGGCGCGCACTTCGGGTGACCGGTCGCGTCCCGGTGCTGCACAGGCCACTTGTGGTCCAGCTCGTCCCGCCGTCCAACCTCGCGGTCGGGCCAGTCCCCTG
>JASHSO010000420.1 GCA_030038715.1 Streptosporangiaceae bacterium | reverse complement strand
CGCGACTGCCGACCCGCTGGACGAGCCGCCCGGGACTAGCGCGGGATCAAGCGGGTTGACCGGAGTGCCGAACCACTCGTTGACGCCGGAGGCGCCGAATGCGAGCTCGTAAAGGTTCGCCTTGCCGACGATCGCCGCCTTGGCTATCCGGGCACCTGCCAGGCACGGCGCGTCCTGCCCGGCCGGCTCGGCGAGCTCGGCGACCGCGCGACTGCCGGCCGTCGTCGGCACCCCCGCGACATCGATGAGATCTTTGACCGCTAGCCGCAGGGCACCGCTGACATGCGGCAGCCTGGTGATGAACGTCGCCACGCGGTCAGCCCCAGACCTTCTCGGCCGTGTCGACGACCAGCGAGAGCTTGCGCCGCTCTTGGTCGATTGTCAGCAGGTTGCCCGGGGCGGTTGAGGCGAAGCCGCACTGCGGGCTGATGGCCAGTTGCTCCAGCGGCACGTAGCTCGCCGCGCTGTCGATCCTGCGGCGCAGCTCATCCGGCGACTCCAGCCGCGGGACCTTCGACGAGATGAGGCCAAGCACCACGGTCGTGCCGGGCCGGATGAACCGCAGCGGCTCGAAGCCGCCGGCTCGCTCGGTGTCGTATTCCAGCAGGAAACGATCGACCCCGACCTCGCCGAACAGTCGCTCGGCGACCGGCTCGTAGCTGCCCGATGCCATCCAGGCACTCCGGTTGTTGCCGCGGCAGATGTGCATCCCCACGGTTAGGCCGGGACTCTTTTGCTTCGCTGCGCGGACGATCTCCGCATCGGCCTCGACAGTTGCCGCCAGGATCTGTTCACCTGGCACTGGCCCGATCGTCTCGGCCCGGAAGTGCGCATCGAAGGCCTGGTTGTAGGACAGCGAGTCGAGCTGGATCCACGTCACGCCCTGATCGATGAGCCGCTCTATCTCCTTGATCTGCAGGGCCACGAGGTCATGCACCAGGTCGGCGGGAGTCGGGTAGGTAGATGCGCTCAGCTCAGGGTTCCACATGATCCCGCCCATGGACGAGCTGATCATCGGGATCTTGAACTGCCCGGGGGCGTGTTCGGCCAGGAACCCGGCCTCGATGCTGGTGTGCTCCGCCCGCTGAGTCACCGGCCCGTTCACGGCCACGACGTCGAAATCGGTCTCCACGACCGGCGGGGCGCCGTTCTCGCGGTACCACTCCACTCGGGCTCTCTCGACGGGCACCACCCCGCCAATCGACTCCAGCAGGCCGACCATCCAGTTCGTTCTCCTCATCTCACCGTCGGTGAAGACCTGCAGGCCCGCCTCGCGCTGCAGCTCGATTGCCTGCAGCACCGCCTGGTCCTCCGATTCCCGCAGCTCCTCGGTGCTGAGCTCGCCGCGCTTGCGCGCTGCGCGCGCTTCCAGCAGCCAGGGCGGCCGCAGCAGGCTGCCTACATGCTCGGCGTGGTAATCGGCGGCCATCGCTTGCCTCCTTGCAGAACGGGCAGGTGTTCCACCAACTCTGTCCCGCCTGCGCGGCAAATTCCACCGGGCTAGCCGCCCGGACGGGTCGTAGTCTGAGACCGTGACCGAGATCGCCGAACCGCTGGCCGAGGCCTTCGTCGTTCCGACAATCCCGGTCTCCGCTGGCGCGCTGATCTTTGACCGGGCAGGGCGCCTGCTCATCCTGAAGCCGACGTACAAGTCTGGCTGGACGATCCCGGGCGGGGTGATGGAGGCGGACGGCGAGACGCCATGGCAGGCCTGCCAGCGCGAGGTGCGCGAGGAGTGCGCCATCGAGATCAGCAGCGGCCGGCTGGCCTGCATGGACTTCCGCCGACCGCGAGAGGGCCGCACTGGTGGCATCCGTTTCCTGTTCGACTGCGGCTCGTTCGGCGACGCAGTCCTGCGCGGTGTCGCGGTCCAGCCCGAAGAGATCTCGGCTTACCGGCTGGCCGCGCTGCCCGAGGCGCTGAACCTGCTCCGGGGCCCCATCCGCCGCCGAGTCAAGGCCGCAATGGCGAGTCCGGGGACTGTCTACCTCGAGCAGGGCCGCCCGGTCGCCGCAGTGCGACCGCTCGGGCAGCGGCAACGCCGTAGCTAGAGCCCCGGAACGCCATCGTCTGACACTTGATGCTGAAACAGCGTCATCAACTGTCGATCGACGTCGTAAATTCACTCAGACGCGGAACGTGGCCGTGCCGCGGTCGATCACGACAGTGCCGTCCTCCTTGGCCGTCCGGAACAGGGCGTTCCCGGGCTCCTCGCCTAGCCAGATGGAGGTCACCAGCGACTCGCCCGGCAGCACCGGACGGCTGAACCGGCCGTACATGGAGCCGAACCTGGCCGGGTCGCTGGCGCACAGCTCGTGCAGCAGCGCGCGGCCGGCAAAGCCGTAGGTGCACAGCCCGTGCAGGATCGGCCTGCTGAAACCGCCCCGCGCCGCGAACTTCGGATCGGCGTGCAGCGGGTTGCGGTCTCCGGACAGCCGGTAGAGCAGCGCCTGCTCGGGCCGGGTCTGCTGCACGACCTTGCGGTCCGGCGCGCGGTCTGGGACGTGCCACGATTGGCTACCACCGCGTTCGCCACCGAAGCCGCCCTCGCCCCGGATGAACACGCCCGACCTAGTCGTCGCGAGCGGCTCGCCGGTGACTGCGTCCGTCGCCGTGCTCTCCGACACCACCAGCGCGCCCGAGCCCTTGTCGTAGATCCCGGCAACTGTTGACGAGGCGCGGACCGTGCCATCGACCGGCAGCGGCTTGTGCAGCTCGACATACTGGTCCGCGTGCACCAGCATGGCCCGGTCGAAGTCGCCGAGCCGCCGCGCGGTCCTGGCCTGAGAAATCAGTACGCCGAAGGTCGGCAGCACCCGCTGCTGAACTCCTTCACTGTTCTCGGTGGTGAACTCCAGCTCCTGCAACGGATCGCCGAGGCCGGCGCCGACCCCGATGGCGTACAGCAGCGCGTCGGTTGACGTCCAGGAACGCTCTTGCGGCTCCCCCGGCACGCCGACGAGGCTGTGGTCGAGTGGCATCAATGACCTCCCGGGCCGTGCGTTGACATCGTCAGGCCTGGCTGAGTCCAATGGCCTTAGTAGAACATGCTTCTAGTATTTCGCTCCACTGCTGCGAGGGTGGGCCGACTGGATCGCGAGGACCGTGCATGGGCGTACTGGACGGGCGGGTGGCCATCGTGACCGGGGCGAGCCGCGGCATCGGCGCCGAGATTGCCAGGCGGTTCGCGGCCGAGGGCGCAGCGGTCGCTGTGGCCGCCAGGACGACAGAGCCGGGAGGCTCGCCGCTGGCGGGATCCATCGGGCAGACCGCGGCGCAGATCCGCGACGCGGGCGGGACCGCTTTCCCCGTGCGCGCCGACCTGTCCAAGCCCGAAGACCGGGAGCGGCTTGTTGCCGAGACCGTGCGGGAGC